>DASRIR010000383.1:0-3129 GCA_035649875.1 Burkholderiales bacterium
CCTTTCCGCGCTGGATCACCTGCGTCAGGGCATCCATCTGCGCGGATACGCGCAGAAGAACCCGAAGCAAGAGTACAAGCGCGAGGCATTCGAGCTGTTCGGCGCGATGATCGAGTCGGTCAAGCTGGAAGTGACCAAGACCCTGACGGCGATCGAGATCCGCACGCAGAACGACGTGCCGAAGCCGGACGATCAGGTGCATGTCGAGAATGTGCGGCAGGTTCATCCGGGCTCGGACGGGGGCGTCCAGGCTGAGCCAGACTACAACGGCGAAGTCGCCGTGGCCGAGGCTCCGAAGCAGAGACCGGTCCGAGTGGGGCAGAAAGTCGGGCGCAACGACCCCTGCCCCTGCGGTTCGGGCAAGAAATACAAGCAGTGCCACGGGAAACTAACCTGATCTGTAGTTGAAAGGCTGATCCAGCCCTCGTACGGGGGAGCGATCGCCTGAAAGATTCGCCCCGCGTAAGTGCGCTAGCGCACTGCGCCGCGTGTGGTGGTGTGGGAACGTCTGCTGTTACAGGAGATAGCCCATGAACAGACTTCCCTTTCTTCTTTCATCGATTGCGCTCGCCACCCTCGCAGGATGCGCTGAAAGTGGCATCACACTGGTATCCGAGCCCGCGCCCGTAGCTCAGGCGCCCGCGCATGCGGTCGGCGCCGCCGGTAAGGCGGGACCGGCCGGTGCTGGCGGGACCGCGCCGTCCCCCGCCGCGACCGCGTTGCGCGCCGGCTTCGGTCGCGTCGAATCGATCCTGGTGGTTCCGACCGCCGACGCTGCCAGCCGCGCGGGATCGAAGACGACTAGCAAGCAGATCACCATGCGGATGAATGACGGCACCCTGCAGTCCTTCAACACGCAGGGGAACGTAGTGGTGGGCGACCGCATCGAGATCACGAGCAACGGCACCATGCGTCGAGGGTTATAGACGCCAAGATCCTGGCTTCGAACTGATCGGGCTCCACCGAGGTGAGCGGCTGCGCCAGCGTGCCGCGGCCCGCCACCTCGGCGATGGCGCGAGCGAGGGGAACGCTCGCCAGTCGGGCAGTAGGCAAATAGCGCTTAAAATCCGCTGCTCTGCGTCATTCTTGAGCTGGGAGCAGCAATGGTCGGCAGTCGTTCGGCAGCGTTCTGCGTACACCTGGAAAAAGCTTCATTTCAAGCGCTTAGTGCTCCGACCAGGCAATGCCACGGTAACTTGAGCTGAGTGGCAGTTAACCTCCCGCCTCCGGATCCCGCGTCCCTCCATCCCATCGCCGGCGTCGAGCTCGGCGTCGGGATGGCGGGCGTCAAGAAGCCGGGCCGCAAGGATCTTCTGGTGATCCGGCTCGCGCCGGGCACCGCGGTCGCCGGCGTATTCACGCAGAACCGTTTCTGCGCGGCGCCGGTGACGCTCGCAAAAAGACACCTGAAGAACGACGTGCAGGCGCTGGTGATCAACACCGGAAACGCCAACGCGGGCACCGGGGACGACGGGCTGAAGCGTGCCGCCCAGGTGTGCGAGGCGCTCGCCGCGCATCTCGGCTGCGACCCGGACCAGGTGCTGCCATTCTCGACCGGGGTGATCATGGAGCCGCTGCCCGCCGAGCGCATCATCAGCGCGCTGCCCAAGGCGATGCTGGCGAAGAGCGACTGGCTGTCGGCGGCGGAAGCGATCATGACCACCGACACCGTGCCGAAGGCGGTGTCGAAAAAGGTGCGCCTGTCCAAGGGTGAGGCCCACGTCACCGGAATCGCGAAGGGCGCCGGCATGATCCATCCGAACATGGCGACCATGCTCGGCTTCATCGCGACCGACGCCGCGCTGCCCCGAAAGGACCTCGCGCGCATCACCGAGCACGCCGCCGACCGCTCCTTCAACAGCATCACGGTCGACGGCGATACCTCGACCAACGATTCGTTCATCGTCATGGCGACGGGCCTCGGACCGGCGATCGCCTCGAAGCGCGACGCACTCAAGATCGAAGCGGCGATCACCGACGTGGCGCGCGACCTCGCGCACGCCATCGTGCGCGACGGCGAGGGCGCCACCAAGTTCGTCACCGTGCGCGTGGAGCGCGGCAAGAACGTCGAGGAATGCCGCCGGGTGGCGTACGCGATCGCGCATTCGCCGCTGGTGAAGACCGCGTTCTTCGCCTCCGACCCCAACCTCGGCCGTATCCTGGCCGCGGTCGGCTACTCCGGCGCCGACGTGAAGACCGAGAAGGTTGACCTGTACCTCGACAACGTGCTGGTGGCAAAAAACGGCGGGCGCCATTCCGCGTACCGTGACGAACAGGGGGTCGCGGCGATGCGCAAGCCGGAATTCGCCGTGCGCGTGGTGCTGAACCGCGGCAAGGCCGACGCGACGGTGTGGACTTGCGACTTCTCGTTCGACTACGTGAAAATCAATGCAGAGTATCGGACGTGAGTAAAGAGCTAGAACAGATCCTGCAGCGCCTGGAACAGCTGCTTCCGCCCCCGCCGCCGGCGACCGAATGGAAGTCGAGCATCGCGTTCCGCTGGCGCAGCGCTGGGCGCCGGGGTGCCGGCGGCTGGCTGCAGCCGGTACGCCACGTGCACAGGATCAAGCTGTCCGATCTGCGCGGCATCGACAAGCAGATCGAGCGCGTAGAGCAGAACACGCGCCAGTTCATCGATGGCAAGCCGGCCAACAACGTGCTGCTCACCGGCGCGCGCGGCACCGGCAAGTCGTCGATCGTGAAGGGCCTGCTCAACAAGTACTCGAAACAGGGCCTGCGCCTGATCGAGGTGGAAAAGAACGACCTGGTCGACCTGCCGACGATCGTCGACCAGGTGGCGGGGCGGCCCGAGCGTTTCCTGCTGTTCTGCGACGACCTCACCTTTCATGGCGCGGAGGAGGGCTACATCGCACTCAAGGTGGCGCTCGACGGCTCGATCTCGACCACGTCGGAGAACCTGCTGATCTACGCCACCTCCAACCGTCGCCACCTGATGCCGGAGTACATGACGGAGAACCTGGAGACCAAGTACGTCGGCGACGAGATCCATCCCGGCGAAACGGTGGAGGAGAAGATCTCGCTCTCCGAGCGCTTCGGCCTGTGGGTGAGCTTCTATCCCTTCGACCAGGACGAGTACCTCGACATCGTCGGCCAGTGGCTCCGGCATTT
>DASRIR010000384.1:0-3027 GCA_035649875.1 Burkholderiales bacterium
CGACGTGAAGCGCGAAGGCGACCGCATCACGGTGACGCGCTGGCTGATGAACGAGCTGCCGGCGGCGTTCCACAAGCAGATGGGCGGCTTTCCCGACGGCATGAAGGTCGATCGCTGGCAGGTGACGCACTTCGGCCCGCCCTGCTTCGTCAAGCTCGACGTCGGCTCGGCGCCCGCCGGCGCCGGCGCGCGCCAGGGCGACCGCTCGAAAGGGATGGGGATGTGGAACCTGAACGCGATCACGCCGGAGACGGAAAAGACCGCGCACTACTTCTTCGCGCAGGCCTACAACTTCAAGCTGGATGAGCCGTGGGTGTCCAACATGTTAAGAACCCAGGTGCATAACATCTTTCTCGAGGACATGGCGATCATCAAGGCGCAGCAGCAGAACATGGACCTCGGCCCGAGCCCGGTGGTGGGCCTGGGACAGGACAAGGCGTGGATGGCGATGCGCGGCATCGTGCAGCGCCTGATCAGCGATGAGCAGGGACAGGCGCGCGCCGCCTAGCGAGTGACGCCCCGGCTCAGCGGCGCGCAGTGGCGCTACTGCGCCAAGGTCGGCATCGCCGCCGCGCTCGGCTACCTGCTCACGCAGGGCGCGCAGAACGAGTACGCGGTCTACAGCGCGTTCACCGCGGCGCTGATCGTGGGCACCAGCGTGGCCGAAGACCTCGCGACCTCGGAGAACCGCGTCAAGGGCACGATCGCCGGAATGATCGCCGGCGTGGCGATCAGCATGGTGTTCGGGCCCTCCGCGCTAGCGGTGGGTCTGGGCGTGGCGCTCACTGCGGTATTCGCGCTCACGCTGGGATGGGGCGTGCCGGTGGCGCGCATCGGCGTGACGCTCTGCATCATTACCCTCGTGATGCATCGCGGCGACGCGGTCCAATATGACCTGCTGCGCATGGCCAACACGCTGATCGGCGTCGCGATCGGCCTGGCGGTCAGCTTCTTCGTATGGCCGAGGCGCGCGCGCCACGACCTGCAGCACTCGGCGCGCCGCGTGCTGGACGCCGCCGCGCGCCTGCTCGACGCGCTCGCCGCCGCCGAGCGCGACCTGCGTCCGGCGCAATCGGCGCTCTATGACGCGCTTGGCGCCCTGGTGAAGGCGGGACGCGAAGGCATTCTGGAGCAGCGCCTGGGCCTGACGAGCGAGCGCCCGGATGACCGCGGCCTGCAGATCCTGCAGCTCGGTCTCGACCTGCTCGCGGCCTCGCTGGCCGAAGAATGCGGGGCGCCGCAAACCGTGCCGCGTCCCCCCGTGGAAGCGCTGCGCCGCCGGCTGGAAGAGCTGTCGACGACTAGATGACCGGCCGGCCCTTCGGGGGCGGCGATTTCGGCTGCAGCGCGGGCGTGACCGGGTCGGCCATGCAGTCGAGGGCCTTCAGCAGCACCGCATCCGGCACCCGGGACTGGCCTTCGAGGAAGCGCTGCACCAAACCGGGGCGGATACCGAGGCGAGCCGCGGCTTTCTCCACGCTGCCGAGTTTGCTCACCAGCCGCCCGATCACTTCCTTCCCGACCTTCGGCTCTCCCATAACGGCAATATTGCAGAACGCTGTTGCAGCTTCAAGTCAGGAGAAATCCCGTCAGGGAAAACCCTGAGCTTGGCCCGTTGTCCACCGCTGTTGCGGTTTGCCCCTCCCGGCGGCAGCCGATCCGGAGTAGCCTGATGCGCTGGCCGGCTTCACAATATGTACGCTACCGAACATAACGGTGGCGAGACGAGGTGTACGCTGACCGACGGTTCACAGGTCTCGGGAGACGGTTTGGACAATGAAGCGCCGTTTGTAAACGTCGTCGACGACGACGCGCTGGTCCTGAGATCGCTCGGACGCCTGCTGCGGTCCGCGGGCTTCGCCGTGCGCACCTTTCCTTCTTCGCAGGACTTTCTGTCGCAGGCCCGCAACGGCGAGCCCGGCTGCCTGGTGCTCGACCTCACCATGCCGGGTCTCAACGGCCTCGAGCTGCAGACCCAGCTCGCGCGCGCCGGAAACGACTGCCCGGTGGTGTTCCTGAGCGGCAACGCCGACATTCCCCAGAGCGTGATGGCGATGAAAGCCGGCGCGGTGGACTTCCTCACCAAGCCGGTCGACCGCGAAAAGCTGCTCGCGGCGGTGCGCATCGCCATCGGCAAGGGCGAGAGCGCGCGCGCAGATCGCGCGGCGCGCAACAGCATCGCCAGCCGCTTCGCCGCCCTCACCCCGCGCGAGCGCGAAGTGCTCGCCGGCGTGGTGGCGGGCAAGCTCAACAAGCAGATCGCCGCCGAGCTCGGCACCGCGGAGAAGACCGTGAAGGTGCACCGTGCGCGCGTGATGAAGAAGATGCGCGCCGGCTCGCTCGCCGAGCTAGTGGTTCTTGCGGGGCAGATGCGCTGAGCGGGCGGCGCGCCGCGCCTCCAGCGTCTCGAGCTGCAGCTTGTAGGCCACGTAGTACTTGTAGACGTTGCGCACGTAGATCACCGGCTCCTGGCCGATCCGCTGCGCCGCGACCAGCTCCACGTTGTTGAACCACACGTCCGGGTCGAGGCCGAGCTTCGGCGCCTCGACGCGCAGCGCGGCGACGCGCGACGGCCCGGCGTTGTACGACGCGAGCGCCAGCAGCGTGCGGTTCTGGTCGTCGAGGTTCTGGCCGGTGATATAGCGGTCGTGCAGCTGGCGCAGGTACTTGATGCCGGCGTGCACGTTGGGCTCGGCCTGGGTGATGTCGCCGACCTTCATCGACGCCCCGGTGTCGGGCAGCAGCTGCATGATGCCGACCGCGCCCGCCGCGCTACGCGCTCCCTGGTCGAGGCGGGACTCCTGGTAGCCGAGCGCCGCCGTCATCAGGTAGTCGAGCTTGTAGCGCGGCGCGTACTTGCGGAACAGCGCCACCGTGGCCTCGAAACGCTTCCAGTCCGCCTCCGCGGTGGCGTTCTGCAGGCGCGACAGGTACTGCGGATACGCCTTGTAGCGCTTCTCGCGCGAGCCGGGATGGGTGGCGATGAACTCGTTGACCGCGGCACGCAGCTTCGGCGTGTTCTCGCGC
>DASRIR010000385.1:0-10412 GCA_035649875.1 Burkholderiales bacterium
GGCAGATTTCCCTGCACCAGGAATTCCATGATTAGTACGTCCCGAAGCGCATGTAGAGCTGCCGCGAGCGGGCGCGCGCGCGGTTGGCTTCGTGCTCGAGGCCGATGTCGCGCAGCGTGCGCTCGTCGAGCTGCTCGAGCACGCGGGCGCGCGCGCGGCGCTGCTGGACGGCGGCGAAGGCGTCGATCGCGAATCTGAAGATGCGGGTCACTGGCTTCTCCTGTAAGTAGGTTGCGATGGGAGGCAGCGTAGAGCGCGCCGGTATCGCGCCGATTTCGGTCGGGAAACAGTTTGTTGCCGGCTTGTATACTTGCCCCATGGGAGCCGCAAAGGCGGAAATGACCCGCGTCCTGGTGGTCGACGACGATCAGGCCGTGCGGCAGATGCTGGTCGATTACCTCAGCGCGCATGGCTTCGAGGTGCGCGCGGCGGCGAGCGGCGAAGCGATGCGCGCCGAGCTCGCGCGCGCCGCGCCCGCGGTGGTGTTGCTCGACATCGGCCTGCCGGGCGAGGACGGCCTGACGCTCGCGCGCTACCTGCGCGAGCGCCACGACGTCGGCATCATCATGGTCACCGGCGCGGGCGATGTCGTCGACCGCGTCGCCGGGCTGGAAGTGGGCGCCGACGACTACATCGCCAAGCCCTTCGATCCGCGCGAGCTGCGCGCGCGGATCAAGAGCGTCCTGCGCCGCCTGGAATCCAAGGGCGAGAAAAAGTCCGGCTCCTCGGCCAGGGTCACGGTCGGACGATGCTCACTCGATCTGAAGTCGCGCACCCTGAACGATGCCAAGGGGCGCGAGGTGCCGATCACGGCGATGGAGTTCGAGCTGCTCAAGGCGCTGACCGACCATCCGAACCAGGTGCTGTCGCGCGACCAGCTCCTCACCCTGACGCGCAACCGCGAATGGGAGCCCTTCGACCGCTCGATCGACATCCGCATCACTCGCCTGCGCCGCAAGGTAGAGGAAGACCCGGAGCACCCGCGCGCGATCCGTACAGTCCGTGGGGCGGGCTACATGTTCGTCCCGGCTGACAAGTAACCCCCGGGTTTCAATCGTTTCTGTTCTGTAACAGGCCGGGCCGTGCGGCGCGTGAAGAATTACACTGCGCGCCATGACAGACACCGACGCGCTTAGCCGGGCCGCGCGTGCGCTCTCCGCGCCCGAAGGTGAAAGCGTGTTCGAGCGCCTGGCGCGCGAGGTGGCCGAGATCCTCGGCGTCGACATCGGCTTCATCGCGGTGTTCGACGACCCGGCGCGTTTGCAGATGCGCATGCTCGCCTTCACGCTCGACGGACGCCTGCGCAAGCCGTTCGTTTATCCGCTGGAGGGCACGCCGTGCGCTGCGGTCGTCGGGCGCGAGTTCCGCAGCCTGACCTCGGGCGCGCGCGACGAGTTCCCGCGCAGCGACCTTTTCGCCCGCCTGGGCGTGGAGAGCTACGCCGCCTATCCGCTGAACGACGCCTCGGGCGCGCCGCTCGGACTGATCGGCGCGATGGATCGCAACCCGCTGCGGAACGGGGCGCTTTGCGAGGCGATCCTCAGGATCTTCGCGATGCGCGCCGCCGCCGAGCTGGAGCACGGCGCACGCAAGGACACGCTCGAGGCGCTGCGCGCGAGCGAGGCGCAGTACCGCGCGATCTTCAACGCCGCCGCCGACTCGATGGTGCTGCGCGACGCCGAGTTCCGGGTGGTCGACGTCAATCCCGCCTACACCAAGATGAGCGGCCGCGCGCGCGAGGAGGCGCTCGGCCGCAGCGACCTCACCATGAGCCCGCCGGAGCTCACCGAGCGCGTGCGCGCCATGCATGCGCGCGCGGTCGCCGGCGAGCCGGTGATGTTCGAGGCGCTCGCACGGCGCAAGGACGGGTCGCGCTTCGACATCGAGACGCGCGGCGTGCCGATCCTGCACCAGGGGCGGCCGCACGTGCTCTACATCGGGCGCGACATCACCGCGCGCAAGCGCGCCGAGGAGATGCTGCGCGCGAGCGAGGAGCAGTACCGCGCGATCTTCAACGCCGCGGCCGACGCGCTGGTGCTGCGCGACGCCGAGTTCCGCATCGTCGACGTGAACCCGGCCTACGAGGCGATGAGCGGCTATTCGCGGGACGAAGTGATCGGGCTGGACCGCGTGGTCGCCAATCCTCCCGAGATGCACGCGCAGCTGCGCGCGCTGCACGATAGGGCGCTCGCCGGCGAGACAGTGATGGTCGAGACCGTGCGCCTGCGCAAGGACGGCACGCGCCGGGACGTCGAGCTGCGCGGCGTGGCGATCCAGTTCCGCGGCCGGCCGCACGTGCTCTACGTCGGCCGCGACATCAGCGAGCGCAAGCGCGCCGAAGAGCGGCTGCGCACCAGCGAGGAGCAGTACCGTTCGATCTTCAACGCCGCGGCCGATGCCCTGGTGCTGCGCGATGCCGAGGCGCGCGTGGTGGACGTGAACCCGGCGTTCCTCGAGATCAGCGGCTACACGCGTGAGGAAGTGGTCAGCGCCAACCGCTGGATCTTCGCCGGCCCCGACCAGGCGGCGCTCGCCACGGAAATGCATCGCCGCGTGATCGCCGGCGAGTCGGTGCAGTTCGAGGTCGAGGGCCGGCGCAAGGATGGCTCGCGCTTCGTGGTCGAGATGCGCGCGGTGCCGATCCGCTACCGCGGCCAGCCGCACGCGCTCGGCATGGCGCGCGACGTCACGCAGCGCAAGGCGCTCGAGGGCCGGCTGCGCCAGGCGCAGCGCATGGAGGCGCTCGGCCACCTCACCGGCGGAGTCGCGCATGACTTCAACAACCTGCTCGCCGCGATCATGGGCTACGTCGTCCTCGCATCGGAAAGGGACGTGGCCTCGCGCGACGCGAAGTTGCCCGAATACCTCGAGAAAGCGCTGGCCTCGTGCCGGCAGGCGCGCGATCTCATCCAGCAGATGCTCACCTTCAGCCGCGGCCAGCGCGGCTCGCCGCGGCCGCTTGCGCTCGCCGCGGCGTCCGGCGAGTCGCTCAAGCTGCTGCGCTCGTCACTGCCCTCTTCGGTCGAGATCGAGACGCGGCTCGAAGAAACCCCCACCGTGATGCTCGATCCGGTGCAGCTCGACCAGATCCTGCTCAATCTCGCGATCAACGCGCGCGACGCCATGGCAGGCCTCGGACGCATCGAGGTCGCGGTGCGCCGCACCACCGTGCGCCCGAAGGCCGTCTGCGCGAGCTGCCGCAAGCGCTTCCGGGGCGAGTTTGCCGAGCTTTCGGTGGCGGACTCGGGTCCGGGGATCGCGCCGCACGTGCTCGAGCGCATGTTCGAGCCCTTCTTCACCACCAAGGAGGTGGGCCAGGGCAGCGGCATGGGCCTCGCCACGGTGCACGGCGCGGTGCACGAGCACCAGGGGCACATCCTCGTGGAAAGCGCCCCCGGCGCGGGCAGCCGCTTCCGCGTGCTCCTGCCGATCCACACCGGCGATGCGCCTGCGCCGAGCCCTGAGAAGCCCGCGCGCAGAACGAGAGCCCCGCTGCGCGGCCGCGTGCTGGTGGTCGACGACGAAAAGGCGGTGGCCGAGTTCATGCAGGAGCTGCTCGACAGCTGGGGCCTGGAAGCCACCGCGCTGGTGAGCCCGCTCGGCGTGCTGGAGCGCATTTCGCGCCAGCCGCCCGACCTCGTGATCCTCGACCACACCATGCCCGGCATCACCGGCATGAACCTCGCGCGCGAGATCGCCGCCGCGCACCCGGCGCTGCCGGTGGTGCTCTATACGGGCAACAGCGAGCGCATCGAGCGCGACGAGCTCGCCGCCGCCGGCGTGCGCGCGCTGCTGCACAAGCCGGTCGAGCCCGAGCTGCTCTACGAAACGCTGAGGACCCAGCTGCGCTAGATTCCGGGTCGGGAAATCGCGGCCCTTGGAAATCGTCTACTTTGTCGTCCTGAACGCGCTCGGGCATCTCGCCTTCGTCGGCGCCCGGATGACGACCACGCTCTTCGCCCTGGAGCTCGGCGCCTCGGAGTTCACGACCGGGGTGCTGATGTCGCTGTTCGCGCTGCTGCCGATGCTGCTCTCGGTGAGCGCCGGCCGGCTCATCGACCGCACCGGCCCACAGCGGCCACTGGTTTTTTCTCTGGCGGCGTTGAGCCTCGGAGCGGCGCTGCCGTTTGCGCTCCCCAGGCTCGAAGTCCTCTACCTCTCCACCTCGCTCCTCGGCGTCTCGTTCATGTACGTGCACATCGCCATGAACAGCGTGTTCGGCGCGCACGGCTCGCCCGAGCAGCGCGCGCTCAACTTCTCCTGGCTCGCGCTCGGCTTTTCGATCTCGAACTCGATCGGCCCGCTGGTCGCCGGCTACGCCATCGACGGCTTCGGCCACGCCAACGCTTTTGCGGTGTTGGCGGTATTTCCCGTCATTGCGTTGGTCCTCTTGTGGGTCCGCAAGCGCCCGCTGCCGCGGCCCGAGCAGGGCCCGCTCGCGAAGCGCACCGGCGTGCTCGACCTGCTGCGCATCCCCGGCCTGCGCCAGACCTTCTGGGTCAGCCTGCTCCTCGCCACCGGCTGGGACCTTTTCACCTTCATCATCCCGCTCTACGGCGCGCGCATCGGGCTCTCGGCCGCGGCGATCGGCGTCATCCTGTCCACCTTCGCGGTGGCGACGCTCACCGTGCGCACCATCATGCCCTTCGTCATCAAGAAGCTCCGGCAGTGGACGATCATCTTCTCCGCGCTCGCGATATCCGGCACCTGTTACCTGGCGTTTCCGCTCGCGCAGAGCGTGCCGCTGCTGCTCCTGCTCTCCTTCGTGCTGGGCCTCGGGCTCGGCAGCGCGCAGCCGGTCATCATGTCGCTCCTCTACGCGGCCTCGCCGCCGGGGCGCCAGGGCGAGGCGGTCGGCCTGCGCACTTCGCTCCTGAACGGCAGCCACACGCTGATCCCGCTCGCCTCCGGCGCGGCCTCGACTGCGGTCGGGATGGCGCCGGTGTTCTGGGTGCTCGCCGCCTGCCTCCTGGGCGGGGCGTGGTTCGCGCGCAAACAGGTGCAGAAACCAGCAGTGCACAATTAGAATCCGCGCATGAGAAGAGTGACGCTGTCTCAGTTCCTAGTCTCCCGCCAGCGCGACAAGAGCCTGATCAACGCCGACCTGCGGCTGCTGATCGAGACCATCGCACGCGCCTGCAAGGCGATCAGCACGCGGGTTAACAAAGGTGCGCTGGCCGATGGTTTAGGTTCTGCAGGTAGTCAGAATGTTCAGGGCGAGGCGCAGAAGAAACTCGACGTGCTGTCGAACGAGATCCTGCTCGAGGCGAACGAGTGGGGTGGCAACCTCGCCGCGCTGGTGTCCGAGGAAATGGAGAACCCGTCCCCGATCCCCACGCACTACCCGCGCGGCGAATACCTGCTGCTTTTCGATCCGCTAGACGGCTCGTCCAACATCGACGTCAACATCTCGGTGGGCACGATCTTCTCGGTGCTGCGCTGCCCGAAGACCGCCGAAGGCAAGTTCTGCGATCCCAACGAAGCGGCGTTCCTGCAGCCCGGGCGCAAGCAGGTCGCGGCGGGCTTCGCGGTGTACGGACCGACCACGGTGTTCGTGCTCACCGTTGGCGACGGCGTCTACGGCTTCACCCTCGATCGCGAGACCTATACCTTCGTGCAGACGCATCCCGCGATCCGCATTCCCGAGGACACGCAGGAATTCGCGATCAACGCCTCGAACTCCCGGCGCTGGGAAGCGCCGGTGAAGCGCTACATCGACGAGTGCCTCGCGGGCAAGGAGGGGCCGCGCGGCAAGGACTTCAACATGCGCTGGGTCGCCTCGATGGTGGCCGACGTGTTCCGCGTGCTCTCGCGCGGCGGCATCTTCATGTATCCGCGCGACAGCAAGAACAAGGATGGAAGGCTGCGCCTCATGTACGAGGCAAACCCGATGGCGCTGATCGTCGAGCAGGCGGGCGGCGCCGCCACCGACGGACGCACGCCGATCCTCGACCTGCCGCCCAAGGGGCTGCACCAGCGCTGCGCCGTAGTGCTCGGGTCCAAGAACGAGGTGGACCGCGTGACTTCGTACCACAAATAGAAAGGGCCCCTGTCGGGGCCCCGTCTATTCACTCCTCCCGAAACCTATTTGAGATGCCGGCTGACCAGCTTGGTCATCTCGAACATCGACACCTGGCCCTTGCCGCCAAAGACGGCCTTGAGCTTGTCGTCGGCGTTGATCATGCGCCGGTTCTTCTTGTCCTGAAGGCCGTTACGCTTGATGTAGCCCCAGATCTTCTTGGTCACCTCGGTGCGCGGCATCGCGCTCGAGCCGACCACTGACGCGAGCGGGCCGCTCGGCGTCATTGCCTTCATGAAAGCGGCATTCGGCTTGCGCTTCTTGCCGGCTTTCTTCGCTTTCTTCTTCGCCATCTCGATTTCTCCTCTGAACTTGCGTGGAAATTCGGTCGCGGTTCCCGCTGCGGAAGCAACGGTGCCCCAGAAGATGCACGAATAGCCCGCCGCATGTCAACGATTTTCAGAGGGAGATTGCATCGGTTTCCCTCGGCGTCGGCTTTCAGCCACGCCCCCGACGTAGAATCGCGCGCATGAATATCGCGGACCTGCGCCAGGAATACATGCGCTCGGGCCTGTCGGAAACGCAAGCCGATCCCGATGCGAT
This sequence comes from Burkholderiales bacterium, assembly GCA_035649875.1. Lineage (GTDB taxonomy): Bacteria > Pseudomonadota > Gammaproteobacteria > Burkholderiales > SG8-39 > SCGC-AG-212-J23. The sequence goes on from DASRIR010000385.1 coordinate 6,623, forward strand.
CCGCCAGTTCGAGCGCTGGTTCGAGGACGCGCTTCGCGCCGGGCTGCCGCTACCCAACGCCATGACCCTCTCTACCGTGACGCTCGCAGGCACGCCATCGGCGCGCATCGTGCTCCTGAAGGGCGTCGAGCGCGGCGGTTTTGTCTTCTACACCAACTACCTCAGCCGCAAGGGACGCGAGCTCGAGAACAGCGCTCGGGCCTGCCTGCTGTTCCTGTGGTCCGCACTCGAGCGCCAGGTGCGCATCGACGGCGTAGTGGAAAAAGTCACTCCCGGGGAGTCTGACGCCTACTATGCGACGCGCCCGCTCGGCGCGCGGTTGTCGGCCTGGGCCTCCGCGCAGAGTGAGAAAGTGACCGATCGAAAAACCCTGGAAAGCGCAATGGACAACGCGCGCCGGCGCCACGGCGATCATCCGCCGCGCCCGCCGCACTGGGGCGGCTACCGCGTCGAGCCGCAGGAAATCGAGTTCTGGCAGGGGCGCAGCGACCGCCTGCACGACCGGCTGCTCTACCGGCGCGCGGAAAGCGCGGATCAGGCCACGGTAGCCTGGAAGATTGAGCGCCTCTCTCCCTGAGCCGGTTCTCGAGCTCCTGCTGCGCGCCGGGCTCGTTTCACGAAATGAAACGCCGTCGGTCACGCCGCTGACCGGCGGCGTCTCCTCGGAAATCTGGCGCGTTGGCAACGTGTGCGTGAAGCGCGCGCTGCCGCGCCTGCGCGTCGCGCAGCGCTGGGAAGCGCCGATCGAGCGCAACCGCTACGAGCGCCTCTGGCTCGAAGCCGCCGGCGCCGCGGCGCCGGGCTCGGCGCCGCGCGTCCTCGCCGCGGACGACGAAGCCGGATGCTTCGCGATGGAGTACCTCGCCGGGCCGATCTGGAAGGAGCTGCTGCGCCAGGGCAAGGCCGAGCCGCGCTTTGCCGCCGAGGTCGGGCGCACGCTGGCGGCGATCCACGCCTCGAGCGCGGGGCGCGCCGACGTCGCCGAGCGTTTCGCGACCGACACCATCTTCCACGCCATCCGCCTCGAGCCCTATCTCGTCTCCACGGGGAGCGTGCACCGGGACCTGGAAGGAAGATTCCGCTCGCTGGTGACCCGCACGGCGCAAACCAAGGTGTGCCTGGTGCACGGCGACGTCAGCCCGAAGAACATCCTCGTCCGCGGCGAAGCGCCGCGTCATTTTCCTGTGTTCCTCGACGCCGAATGCGCCTGGTATGGCGACCCCGCGTTCGATCTGGCGTTCTGCCTGAATCATCTCCTGCTCAAGTGCCTCTGGGTGCCCGCGAGCCGCAGCGCCTTCCTGGCATGTTTCGACGCGCTCGCCTCGAGTTACCTGAAAGCAGTCTCATTTCCCGATGTGGAAAAGCGTGCGGCGTCGCTGTTGCCGGCCCTGCTCCTCGCCCGCGTTGACGGCAAGTCGCCGGTCGAATATCTGAGCGAAAAGGACAAGGACTTCGTAAGGACGACCGCGCGGAGGCTGTTGCCGAAGGCGGCGAGGCTCGAACAGGTGCGCGACGAATGGCAAAGATCCTTGACGTAAAGGGACGCCAGGTCTGGGACTCCCGCGGCCGTCCTACGGTCGAGGCGGAGGTGATCGTCGGACGCGGCACCACGCCGCTCGCCTCGGGGCGCGCGATCGCGCCCGCGGGCGCTTCGACCGGCGCAGGCGAAGCCGTGAGCATCGAGGTGCCGAAGGCGGTCCACAACATCCAGACCCGCATCCGCGACGGATTGCGCGCGCTGAGCGTCTCGGACCAGGAGAAGCTCGACCAGCGCCTGCTCGACCTCGACGGCACGCCCGACAAGAGCCGGCTTGGCGCGAATGCCATGGTCGCCGTGTCGCTCGCTTGCGTGCACGCGGCGGCGGCGGTTTCCAAGAAGCCTCTTTGGCTCTATCTGGCAGGCGAGCGGCGCGTCGCGCTGCCGGTGCCTCAGATCCAGATCTTCGGCGGCGGCGCGCACGCGCGCGGCAAGTGCGACGTCCAGGACTACATGGTGGTCTGCATCGGCGCGGGCAGCTTCGCCGAGGCGCTGGAGTGGACTGCGCAGGTCTACGCCGCGGCGGGCAAGCGCCTCGCGAAGCGCGGCGCGCTCTACGGCGTGGCCGACGAAGGCGGCTATTGGCCGGCCTTCAAGACCAACGAAGAGGCGCTCGCGGAGCTGGTCGGCGCCATCTCCGACGCCGGGCTCGAACCGGGCACCGACGTGGCGATCGCGCTCGACATCGCCGCCACGCAGCTTTACCGCGGCGGCGGCTACCACTTCGCGCTCGAGGGCCGCACGCTCTCTGCGGACCAGCTGCATGCCATGTACCTGCGCTGGATCGAGCGCTATCCCATCGTCTCAGTGGAAGATCCATTCGCCGAGACGGACCATGCGGCCATGCAGGCGTTTACCCGCGCGGCCGGCATCCAGGTGGTCGGCGACGACTTCTTCGTCACCGATGCGAAGAGGGTGAGGAGCGCGAACGGCGCCTGCAATACGGTCCTCCTGAAGCCCAACCAGGTCGGCACCGTGAGCGAGACGCTCGCCTGCTGGAACGCGGCGCGCGAGGCCGGCTACCGCGCCATCGTCTCGGCGCGCTCGGGCGAGACCGAGGACGTCTCGATCGTGCACCTCGCCGTCGGCTGGGGCGTGCCGCAGCTCAAAGTCGGCAGCTTCGCGCGCTCCGAGCGCATGGCGAAATGGAACGAGGCGCTGCGCATCGAAGAAGCCCTGGGCGCCAAGGCGCTCCCCTTCCCCGCGCGCAAGCTCTTCAAGTGAGCATGAAAAACAGCGGGTTGGACGCGCTTATCGAGACGTCCCGACATCACGAAAAGCGAACGTAGTGTGTCGGGCCACCACAACGCAGCACTCGTAGATGTGGGCGCTTGCCCGACACGCTAATATTCGGGTCTTCCGTCACCACGAAAATTCCGCGGCAAACATGAAGATGGAGCGCCCGCAGGCGCGCGCGCTGCCCAAGGCAGCGACGGGAATCCATGGCCTCGACGAGATTACCGGTGGTGGCCTGCCAAGGGGCCGGCCGACGCTCATCTGCGGCGGGCCGGGCTGCGGCAAGACACTGTTCGCTGCCGAGTTCCTGATCCGCGGCGCGATGGAGTTCAAGGAGCCCGGCGCGTTCATCACGTTCGAGGAAAGCGGCGAGGAGCTGGCGCAGAATGTGCGCTCGCTCGGCTTCGATCTCGACGCCCTGGTTGAGGACAAGAAGATCGCGCTGGACTACGTGCGCATAGAGCGCGCCGAGATCGAGGAGACCGGCGAGTACGACCTCGAGGGCCTGTTCCTGCGTCTCGGCCTTGCGATCGACTCGGTCGGCGCCAAGCGCGTGGTGCTCGACACGATCGAGTCCCTGTTCAGCGGCTTCAGCAACCAGGCGCTGCTGCGCTCGGAGATCCGTCGCCTGTTCCGCTTCCTCAAGGACAGGGGCGTGACCGCGGTGATCACCGGCGAGCGCGGCGAAGGCTCCCTTACACGGCAGGGCCTCGAGGAATACGTCTCCGATTGCGTGATCCTGCTCGACCATCGCGTCACCGAGCAGGTCTCGACGCGGCGCCTGCGCATCGTGAAGTACCGCGGCACCACGCACGGCACCAACGAATACCCCTTCCTCATCGACGAGAAGGGCATCTCGGTGCTGCCGGTCACCGGGCTCGGGCTCGAACACGCGGTTAGCAACGAGCGCGTGTCGTCCGGCGTGCCGCGACTCGACGCGATGCTCGGCGGCAAGGGTTACTACCGCGGCTCGTCCGTCCTCGTGTCGGGTACCGCGGGAACCGGCAAGACCAGCCT
>DASRIR010000386.1:0-12705 GCA_035649875.1 Burkholderiales bacterium
GCGCGCCACGTCACGCCGAGATAGGGCGGCGGCCCGAGGTTCGCGAGGTCCGCCCGGCCGCGCGGCTGCAGCGGCCACGCGACCGGCGTGTCGTCTGCTTCGAGGAGGACCGGCAGGTCGCCGATCAGGAGGCCCTCGCCCCGATCCTCCAGGATCTCGTCCAGAACCGGGCCCGGGGACAGGATCGAATGCAACTTCTTCTCGCAAGCGAGCGCGATGCGAACGCCGCGGCTGCGCAGCGCCGGCGCAAAGCGCAGGAAAAACAGCACGTCCCCGATGCCCTGTTCGCCGCGCAGCAGAACTTGCTTTTCAGGTAAGGGCGATTTTCCGTCATGCCGATATAACCGCCAGCCTTCCCGCCAGTTCGCGGTCGCGAGAAGCAGATGGGCGAGCGCGCCGCGCGCGAGGCGCCAGTCGGGATATGCGCCAACCGCGGCGCGCAGTCGCGTGAGCGCCGCAGCCTCTCCCGCGAGCTCGAATTCGCATTCCGCCAGCGCGATCGCCAGGTCCTGTGGATCCGCGTGCTTCGCCGAGTCCAGGACGGCTCTCGCCTGACCGGCTTGCCCAAGGGTTCGATGCAGCCGCGCGAGCGTCACGGCGAGCTTGGGATGCTCGGGCGACAACGCATAGGCGTGCTGGTAGCGCTTCAGCGCCGCGGCAAAGTCGTCGAGCTTCTCCAGGACTTTGGCCAGGTTGACAATCGCGTCGACGTGATCGGGCTTGAGCTTGAGCGCCTTGCCGAAAGCCTCCTGCGCGCGGTCGAGCTCGGCCGATTCGGCCTGGGCGACGCCCAGGGTGTTGAGGTAGTCGGCATTGCGGCGGCTGAGCTCGTGGGCGCGGCGCGCATATTGCACGGCGAGCTCGGGCTCGCCGGACATGAGCTTCGCCCACGCAAGCTCGTTCCACGCCCGGTGATCGTGCTCCATGCTCAGCTTGCGGCGATGGCGTTTTGCCAGGCGCGGCCGATCGCTTCGGGCGAAAAATCGCGCGCCACCAGATCCTGGCCGGCGCGGACGCGCGCTGCGGCGGCGTCGAAGTGCTCGAGCAGCCAGGCAAGGCCCTCGCCGAGATCCTCGCCGACCCAGCCGTACGCCGCGAGGGGTTCGTAAGCCGGCAGCGGATGGGCGATCACGAAGCGCCCTGACCATAGCGACTGGCTGAAGCGGTTCGGGCTCTTCGCCGCCTTGCGCGGGTCGTGCGGGTCGGAAGGAATGACGACCGCGTCGCACGCGCGCAACTCCTCGAACAGCGCCGGCAGCGACCAGGCGCGGAAGCGGTGTCCCAGCGCCTCGATGCCCGCCATTGGCGCGGTGACCATCGTCAGCGCGAAATTGATCCTGCGTGCGGCGAGCTGCTGCAGCCCGATGGGCAGCACGTCCAGGTTCAGCGGGTGGCCGAACCAAAGCAGCCGCGGCGGGCGGGTGATGTCCGAGCGCGGCGCGCCGCGCTCGCCTTCCACCGGATCGCTGACCACGCTGATCCGGATGGGCGTGTGCGCCTTCAGCACCTCCGCCAAGCCCGGCGTGCTCGCCACGACCGAGTCGGCCGCAGTGGCCATGCCGCGATAAACCGGGCCGAGCGCGGGGTGCAGGAAGTGATCGTCGCTGAAATCGGCGATGACCTTCACGCCGCGCTGTCTGAGCGCGGCCGCGAGCTCGAAGGCGGTCTGCGCCGCCGACGAATCGAAGATCTTGCCGAACACGGCGGCATCGGCGCCGGCGAATCGCTCGAGCAGTGTGCGGCGGTTAGCGCCCGGCCCGATGTAGGTCACCTTGCTCTCGGGAATGGCCTGCGCCGGTATCAGGACGCGATAGCGCACCGATGCGACATCCGATTCGAGCCCCGCCGGTGACCTGCGCAGCGGGGAAAAACTTACCCAGACAATCCGCATTGCCGCATCGACTCGAACGCCGTGAACCATTCGCCGGCGTAGTCGCAGTCGCGGTACGCCTCGAACCAGGGACCGCCAATGGTGAAATGGACGAGCTTGGCGTCGGGGTTGTACGCGTACTCGTCGACAAGCCAGTTCCATTCGAGTGGCAGCTCGCCGATCGCGCGGTCCTCGGTCCAGGCGAAACGGTGCAGCTCGAGGCCCGAAGCCGAGTTCACGTAGTCGACGCTGAGGGCGCGGCAGCACTCGTTATTGAACAGCATCAGGCTCGACCAGTTCTTGCGCGGGTACTTGGTCTGCACCTGGTCGAGGAACTTGCGCTGGGTCTTGGGAACGTAGTCGTGCTTGCAGACGAGAACCGCCTTGTCCGGCTGGCGGTCGGCTTCCGCCATCAGTGCGCAGATATCGGTGCGGCACAGCATGTCGCAGTCCATGAAGATCGACCAGCCCGAATAGCCGCTCAGGTGGGGCACCAGGAAGCGCGTCAGGCTGAACTCGGTCGATTCGGTCGGGCCGCGCGGCCGGCGGTAGACCTGCTTGAGCTGGGACTGGACGAGCGGCGCGATCGAGATCGGCGCCGACGCACGGCGCAGGATCGAGTGCGACAGCGTATGGAAAGCGACAGATTCCCTCGGGTCGTACCCGATGTAGATGCGCAGCAAGCCTAGACCCGGTAAGCGACGGTGGTCATCACCTTCGAAGCGAGGCGCATCGCGCGCTTCACCGGCTCGGGAAGCTCGACTGCGCCCAGCGCGACCGCGCTCGCGCGATGCCGCGCCTCGTCGGCGCGCATGGCTTCGACGAGCGCGCGCGTGCGGCCGTCATGCTGCGGCAGCGCCTCGAGGTGTCCGGTGAGGTGCTCCTCGACCTGGCGCTCGGTCTCGGCGAGAAACGCCAGGTTCCAGCGGTCGCCGAGCGCGCCGGCCGCGGCGCCGATCGCGAACGCCCCCGCGTACCACAGCGGATTGAGCAAGCTCGGCCGCCCGCCGAGCTCGCGGATACGCTCGGCGCTCCAGGCGAGATGGTCTTCCTCCTCGCGCGCCGCCTGTTCCAGGGCGCGGCGCGCGCCCGGGTCGCGCGCGGTGAGCGCCTGGCCCTGGTAGAGCGCCTGCGCGCAGACTTCGCCGACGTGGTTGACGCGCATCAGCGCCGCGGCCTGGGCCCTCTGCCCTTCTTCAAGAGCCGCTTCACGGATTCCTTCGGCCGGCGATGCCCGGCTCGAATGGACCACGCCCGCGACTGCGCGCAGCGCGCGATCGAATTCGCCGATCAGGCGGTCGACGGGAGTCATTTCTCGGGGCAGAAGTTCATCCAGCCGGTAATTATGTACTTGTGCTGGCTCGGGGAGACGACGCCGACGTGCGTATGGGTGAAATCCGACGGCCAGATGAGCGTGCGGCCTTTCTTCGCCTCGAAGGTGTGCTTCTGGTAGAGGAAATGCGTGCCGCCGGCGTCGCTCACGTCGTTCAGGTAGGTCATCCACACCAGCATGCGGGTGGTGTTGGCGTAGTTGCTGCGCTCGAAGTGCGGCATCTTGAACCCGCCGCCGGGACGATAGTGCTGGATCGCGGGCGACTCGGTGACGCGGAAGGTGCCGACCTGCTTCAGCATCGGATGCTGCTCCTGGTACTGCCGCAGGCAGCGCTGCAGCTCGGCGTAGTAGCGCTCGATCCCGTACTCATCGAGCAGCTCGGGCGGCAGCAGATCGAGGCTCACGTCGAACGAGTCCTTCTTTTCCGGGTCGACGACCAGGTTGCCGCCCTTCCCCATCCGGCCGCGCTTGACCAGGCCCTTGCGGTCGCACGCGCGGTGGAGCTCGACCAGCCGGTCGCACACCGCAGGGTCGATCATGAAGTCGCCAACGAACTGCACGCGTCGATGCTACCGGAAAAAAACGGGCGCCCGAAGGCGCCCGCTCTTGCTGCAGTAACGGACTTCTTAGAAGCGGTGAATCAGGCTGGTGAAGAAAATGCTCACGTCGCTGCCCGGGGGCGGCGTGACGCTCTGACCGCCATTCGAGCTCGACAAGCCGCTCCAGGTAAAGACCGCGAGGTTCTCGTTCTTGATCTGCGCGAAGCCGACCCCCAGCGTGGTGCGCTTCGAGAAGCGATAGTCGTAGCCGATGTTGTATTGCTTGGCTCCGGTGCCATCGACTTCAGTCCCGATGATGTCAAGGTCTTCGGCTACAGAGTAGGCAGCGCGGATCGCGCCTTGACCGATCGGAATCGCGAGCTGGATACCCCATTGCGTCGCCTCGGTCTCCGCCACGACGCCGAGGACCACCGGTTTGTATTCCATTTGCTCGTACGCGAGGCCCACGTCGACGAAGCCGAAGTTGAACCCGCCGGTCACGCGCCAGCCCTTGTCGGTCTGGCCGACGGCGCTGAACTCCTTGTGCGCATCGTAGGCCGCGCCGACGCGAGCCCGGCCACCCATCCCCGCCCAGGAAACCGAGGCCGACCACATCTGCGGGTCCGCCGCAGTCGTGGTGGCGGTCGTCACCGACTTGTCTTGGTTGGTCTGGTAGGCGAGCTTGACCTGCGCGCCGCCGAACACCGGCGACTGATAGAACACCGAGTTCGAGATGCGGCGCCAGAAGGGGTGTCCCGGCCCGCCTGCGCCTTCCACCGAGTCGCACGTTGGTTGAGCGGCCGCAACGCCCGCCGGCAAGCCACCGCCGCCGTTGCCGCTGAAGTTATTCGCGCAGTTCGGGTTCGGCGCGGCGCCCGTGGTCTCGCGGCGCCCAATGATCGAGGTGATCGGTCCATAGGTGGCTACGGTGCCGATTCCCCACAGCGCGTCGAGGTCCGCCCACGGCGTGGTCCACTGGCCGACGAACACGTTACCGAAGCCGCCCTGCAGGCCGACCGCGGAGTTGCGCGACGCGAAGTTCGACGTATGCGCGATGTTGTTCGAGCGCTCCATCGAGGCGTTGGTCTCCACCTGCGCCCACGCGCTCAGGCCGCCGCCCAGGCTCTCCCGCGCCCGAACGCCGATGTTGGAAGCGTGCGACGCAACGTCCAATTTCGACACGGATGCAATGCCCGTGGAGCTCTCGCCATACTTCATATAGTTGAGCGACATGTGGATGGTGCCGTACACCTCCACCTGTGCCAGCGCTGCAGCGGGCGCGGCCAACGCCCCTGCCACCGCCAGCGTTACAAGTTTCTTCTGCATTCGAATGCTCCTCTCCTTGTGGAATGAAATATGGCGCAGCGCCGAACCGGCACCCGCCAACCCCTCCTATGAGAAGTCCTATGGAGTGTGCCGAATGCCCCTTACGGCCAACAAGGAATAGCCAAGCTGTCACAGGTGTGACGGCTGGGATGTTGTGAATATCCAACATTCTTGCTGCAGTGCAGCAGCTACGGGAAGAGCGTCTTGAGCGCCGTACCGGGATCGGCTGCGCGCATGAACGCCTCGCCGACCAGGAAGGTGTGAACCCCGCTTGCGCGCATGCGGGCCACGTCCGCCGGCGAAAGGATGCCGCTCTCCGTGACCACGATGCGCTCCTTCGGCACGCGCGGGAGGAGGTCGAGCGTCGTCTCCAGGCGCGTTTCGAAGCTGCGCAGGTCGCGGTTGTTGATGCCGATGAGCGGCGTCCGGAGCTTGAGCGCGCGCTCGAGCTCGGCGCCGTCATGCACTTCGACCAGTACCGCCATCCCGGCGCGAAACGCCAGCGCCTCGAGCTCGCGCATCTGTGCCTCCTCGAGGCAAGCCGCGATCAGCAGCACGCAATCGGCGCCGAGCGCGCGCGACTCGAACACCTGGTATGGATCGATCAGGAAATCCTTGCGCAGCGCGGGCAGCGCGCACGCGGCCCTGGCCGCCGCCAGATGCTCCGGGGAACCTTGGAAGAACTCCTTGTCGGTGAGCACTGACATGCAAGCTGCACCGGCGCTTTCATAGCTCTGCGCGATCGCTGCCGGGTCGAAGTCCGCCCGCAGCAACCCCTTCGACGGGCTCGCGCGCTTGATCTCGGCAATCACCGCCGGCCGCTTCGCGCGGAGCGCTCCGACGAAGTCACGCGGAACGGATGCCGTGCGCGCCTTCGGCTCCCAATCCGGTACGCGTTTTCTCGCCGCAGCGATCTCGGCGCGCTTGGCGGCGACGATGCGCTCCAGAATCGTCACGCCTTGGCTTTCACCTTCTGCGTGAACGCGACGAACTCCTCGAGCTTCTGCTTGGCCGCGCCGGTCTTGATCGCCTGCTGGGCGCGCTCGATTCCCGCTTTGAAGGTTTTCGCGATGCCGGAAACATAGATCGCGGCCCCCGCGTTCAGCGCCACGATGTTGTGCGCCGGGCCCGGCTGGTTCTCGAGCACCGCCTGGATCATGGCTTTCGACTCGGCCACGGTGTGCACCTCGATCGCGCGCCGGTCGTAGAGCTCCATGCCGAGCTCGCCCGGGTGCAGCTGGTATTCGTTGATCTCGTCTTTCACCAGCTCGCCCACCAGGGTCGGGCCGGAGATCGAGATCTCGTCGAGGCCATCGAGGCCGTACACCACCATCACGTGCTTCGAGCCCAGGCGCTGCAGCACGCGGACCTGGATGCCGACGAGGTCGGGGTGGAACACGCCCATCACCTGGTGCTTCGCGCCCGCCGGATTGGTGAGCGGGCCAAGGATGTTGAAGAGGGTGCGCACGCCCAGGTCCTTGCGCACCGGCGCGGCGTGTTTCATCGCCGCGTGGTGCGCGGGCGCGAACATGAAGCCGATGCCGAGCTTGTCGATCGCCGCGGCGGTGTCGGCCGGCGACATTGCGATGTGCGCGCCGAACGCCTCGAGCACTTCCGCGCTGCCCGAAGAAGACGACACCGAGCGCCCCATGTGCTTCGCCACCTTGGCGCCCGCGGCTGCCGCGACGAAGGCGGCGCAGGTGGATACATTGAACGTGTGCGCCGCGTCGCCGCCGGTGCCGCAGGTGTCGACCAGGTGACGCTCGTCGGCCACCTCGACCGGCGTGGCGAGCTCGCGCATCACCTGCGCCGCCGCGGCGATCTCGCCGATCGTTTCCTTCTTGACGCGCAAGCCGATGATGAAGCCGGCGATCTGCGCCGGCGACAGCTCCCCGCGCATGATCTGGCGCATGACGTGGAGCATCTCGTCATGGAACACCTCGCGGTGCTCGACGGTGCGCTGGATCGCCTCGGCGATCGTGATCTGCTTCATGGATGTTCCCCCGTAGCGTTATTCCTTAGGAAATTCTCCAGCATCCGGTGTCCGTGCTCGGTGAGCAGCGCCTCGGGATGGAATTGCACGCCTTCGACCGCCAGCGAGCGATGCCGCAGGCCCATGATTTCGCCGTCTTCCGACTGCGCGCTCACTTCGAGGCACTCGGGAAGGCTCTCGCGCTCGACGACCAGCGAGTGATAGCGGGTGGCGATGAAATCGTTTTCCAGCTGGGCGAAAACTCCGCGCCCGTCATGCCGAATGCGCGAAACCTTGCCGTGCATCACCTGCTTCGCGCGCACCACCTTGCCGCCGAACGCCTGCCCGATCGCCTGGTGCCCGAGGCACACGCCGAGGATCGGGATGCGGCCGGCCAGGCGCTCGATCGTCTCGAGCGTCACGCCGGCCTCGTTCGGCGTGCAGGGCCCGGGCGAGAGCACGATGTGCGAAGGCGCGAGCGCCTCGATGCGCGGCACGTCGAGTTCGTCGTTGCGGAACACCTTCACCTGCGCGCCGAGCTCGCCAAGATACTGCACCAGGTTAAAGGTGAACGAATCGTAGTTGTCGATCATCAAAAGCATGTCGCCTGCTCTCGCGTTGATTCTACTTAGGGGCGCCGGTGGGTCCGGCAGGGAAAAGCGGGGAGCTAGGCGCGCGAGCGCCAGCGCCAGGCGAGATGCAGCGAATCGACGAGGGACTTCACGCGGGCGATTCTAGCCGAGATACTGCGGCCATGGGGGAAAGCGAGATCGCGCTCGCGCACGGCGAGCTTTCGGCCCGCCAGCTCGCGCAGGGCGACTACGGCGGCGCGCTCGAAAGCCTGAACACGGCGCTCGGCCTGGCGCCGCACGTCGACTCGCTTTGGGCGCAGTTCTCCGACCTGATCCGTTACTTCAACCTGCGCCACCCGGTGCCGGCACCGGTGCGCGCGCTGCTCGCCGCCGCGCTCGGACACCGGGCGGTCGACCCGGGCGATCTCGTGCGTCCCATCAGTACGCTCGCGCTTTCGCACCCGCAGGGCGCGCTGGCCGAGCCGCTCCTGCTGCGACTGCTCGAGGACGCCGTGATCCGCGATGCCGAGCTCGAGCGCATCGTCGTCGAGACGCGCCGGCGCATGCTGGGGGAGCCTTTGCCCTTGCCCGTCATGGTCGCGATCGCGCACCAATGCTTCAACACCGAGTACCTCTTCGAGGAAACTCCCGAGGAACGCCACCGCGTCGATGCGCTGCGGCCAGCGGATGCGGCGTCGTATGCCGTCTATGCGGCCTATCGTCCGCTCTCGCGGCTCGGGGGCGTGGATCGCGCCGGCATCGAATCGCTCGCTCGCCGGCAGATCGACGAGCCGGCCGAGGAGAAACGCCTGGCTGCCACGATCCCGTCGCTCGGCAACACGGGCAATGCGGTCTCCGTGAAGGTCAGGGCCCAGTACGAGGAGAACCCGTACCCGCGCTGGGTGCGTACGCCGGCGTTTGCCGACGCGGCGGCGCCCGGCGCGCGCCCGCGCATCCTCGTCGCCGGATGCGGCACCGGGCAGCAAGCGATAGCCACGGCGCGGCGCCACCCCGGAGGAACGATGCTCGCGGTCGACCTGAGCCTCGCCAGCTTGGCCTACGCGAAGCGCAAGTCGGCCGAGCTCGGGATGGCGAACGTCGAGTACCGGCAAGGCGACATCCTTGCGCTCGGCACGCTCGCGGAGCGCTTCGACATCATCGAATGCTCGGGCGTGCTGCATCACATGGCCGACCCGCTCGAGAGCTGGCGCGTGCTCGCGTCGCTACGCAAGCCCGGCGGCCGAATGCGCATCGGCCTGTACAGCGAAGCCGGGCGCAGGCAGGTGGTGCGAGCGCGCGAGTTGATTGCCGCACGCGGCTTCAACCCGGATCCCGGCGGCATCCGAGCGGCGCGCGCCGAGATTCGAAAGCATCCGGAGCTTGCCCAGCTCGCGCGCAACGAAGACTTCTACAGCCTGAGCGGCTGTCGCGACCTGCTTTTCCACGTGCACGAGCGGCGTTTCACCCTGCCGCAAATCGAGTCGATGCTTTCCAGCCTGGGCCTGCAATTCCAGGGATTTGAGTTCGCGGACAGCGGCGCCAGCCTTGCGCGCTACCGGGCGAGATTCCCGAACGAGAATCTGGCCAACTGGCATGCGTTCGAGCGCGAGTTTCCGGACACGTTCTCGCGAATGTACCAGTTCTGGGTCAGGTGAGGTCGGCGATCTCCGCGGCGCGCAGCAGCGCGCGCGCCTTGTGCTGCGTTTCCAGCCATTCCGAGCGCGGGTCGGAGTCGGCCACGATGCCGGCCGCCGCCTGCACGTGCAGCCGCCGATCCTTGACCAGCGCGGTGCGAATCGCAATCGCCACATCCATGTCGCCGTTGAAGCCGAGATAGCCCACCGCGCCGCTGTACACGCCCCGCCGAACCGGCTCGAGCTCGTCGATGATCTGCATCGCTCGCACCTTGGGCGCGCCGGTCACCGTGCCGGCGGGGAAGCTCGCCTTCAGCACGTCGACCGCGCCGAGTCCCGGTGCGAGGCGCCCCTCGACATTCGACACGATGTGCATCACGTGCGAATAGCGCTCGATCACCATGCGCTCGGTCACGCGCACGCTGCCGGTCGCGGCGACCCGGCCAACGTCGTTGCGCCCAAGGTCGATCAGCATCACGTGCTCGGCGCGCTCCTTCGGATCGGCGAGCAGCTCTTCTGCAGTTTTCAAATCCTCTTCGGGTGTTGCGCCGCGTGGTCGGGTACCGGCGATCGGCCGCAGCGTCACCGTATCACCGGCGAGCCGCACGAGGATTTCGGGCGAGGCGCCCACCACGTGGTGGTCGCCGAAGTCGAAGTAATACATATAGGGCGACGGGTTCACGCCGCGCAGCGCGCGGTAAAGCGCGAGCGGCGAGGCCTCGAAGGCGCGCGAGGTGCGCTGCGAAACCTGCACCTGCATGACGTCGCCGGCAAGGATGTATTCCTTGCAGCGCCGCACCGCCTCGAGGAATCCGGCCTCCGTGAACGTGCAGTCCGCTGGGACCGCCGCCGGTTTTCTCGCGCTTTCGAAAAAGCCCTCCTCGGGGAGCGGAGCCGCGAGCCGCGCGCGCAAATGCTCGAGCCTCGCCCGAGCGTTGCGCTCGCCGTCGGGTTGCCGCGGATCGGCGTACACCACGAGGTAGAGCTTGCCCAGCACGTTGTCGACCACCGCAAGCTCGTCGGAGACGAGGAGCAGCATGTCGGGCGTGCCGAGCGGGTCGGGCTTTGGCCGGCCAAGCGCGCTCTTCTCGACATGGCGCACGGCTTCGTAGCCGAAGTAGCCGGCGAGTCCGCCGCCGAAGCGCAGCGCAGCCGGTACCGGCGCGACCCTGTGCTGGGCGAGCCAGCCGCGCGCGTATTCGAACGGATCGGCTTCGACGCTTTCGAGGCAGACGTCGGTGCCGCGCGCGTCGCGCAGCAGCCGCCGCACCGTGCGCCCGCGCGCTTCGATCCGTTCGGCGCAAGCGAGGCCGATGAACGAATAGCGTCCGAAGCGCTCGCCGCCGACCACCGATTCGAGCAGGTAGGAATAGGGCCCGCCGGCGAGCTTCAGGTAAACGGCGAGCGGCGTGTACAGATCGGCGCGCGCTTCGGCGACGACCGGGATGCGCGTGTAGGTCAACTCAGGCGGGCGCGCATGTCGCGGATGGTGGCGGCGTAGTCCTTCGAGCCGAAGATGGCCGAGCCCGCGACGAAGGTGTCGGCGCCGGCGGCCGCGATCTCGCCGATGTTGTCGACCTTCACGCCGCCGTCGACCTCCAGCCAAACATCCTTACCAGATTGTTTGATTCGGCGGCGCACTTCGGCAATCTTCGGCAGGACCGAGCGGATGAACTGCTGCCCGCCGAAACCGGGGTTCACCGACATGAGGAGCACGAGATCGAGCTTTTCGAGCGTGTGATCGAGCCAGGACACCGGCGTCGCGGGGTTGAGGACGAGGCCGGCCTTGCAGCCGTTTTCCTTGATCAGGCCGATAGTGCGGTCGACGTGATCCGAGGCTTCGGGATGGAAGCTGATGATGCTCGCGCCGGCTTTTGCGAACTCGCCGACCAGCGCGTCGACCGGCTTCACCATCAAGTGGACGTCGAGCGGCAGCTTCACGTGCGGCTTGAGCGCCGCGCACACCAGCGGGCCGACAGTGAGGTTCGGCACGTAGTGGTTATCCATGACATCGAAGTGGATCAGGTCGGCGCCCGCCCGCTCGACCGCGCGCACCTCGTCGCCGAGGCGCGAAAAGTCGGCCGACAGGATGCTCGGCGCGATGCGAAACGTCATGGCCGCGCGGAGTTTACAATGCCGCCGTGGCGCAGGAGAAGCTCTACGAGATCGCGGTGAACACGGCGACCCAGTATCTCGCCGATCAGTCCGACGAAGCCGCGGGGCGCTACGTGTTCGCCTACACCATCACCATCCGCAACACCGGCGCGGTCGCGGCCCAGCTCATCAGCCGCCACTGGATCATCACCGACTCGCAGGGCCTGGTGCAGGAAGTGCGCGGCCTCGGCGTGGTCGGCGCGCAGCCGCTGCTGCAGCCCGGCGAGCGCTTCGAGTACACGAGCGGCGCGTCGATCGCCACGCCGGTGGGCACGATGCGCGGCAGCTACCAGATGGTGGCGAGCGACGGCACGCGCTTCGAGGCGCCGATTCCCCAGTTCACGCTCTCGGTGCCGCGCATCCTTCACTAGGGTTTCTTGGGCCAGGTAAACCAGACGATGAAAGCCGCGATTGCCAGCGCTACAAGAACCTCGAGATAAATGATCCACATACGTCTTGCGTTGATTCTACTCATCGCAGGATGCGCGCCTGCCCCGCAGCCATGCCCGGTGTGCCCGCCGCCCAAGCCGGAGCCGGAAACCGCGCGTTATGAGCCGCGCGGCTTTGCCGACCTACCCGGCTGGAGCCGCGCGCAACTCGAGCCGAGCCTGCGCGCGTTCGTCGCGGGCTGTGCGCGCTTCAAGCGGGTGTGCGAGCTCGCGAAGAGCCTGCCGGCCGGCGACGAGCAGGCGGCACGCCGGTTCTTCGAAGCGGAGTTCATCCCGTACGCCGTGGTGTCGACGGTGAGCGGCGAGAGCGGCCTCGTCACCGGCTACTACGAGCCGATCATCGAAGGCAGCCGCACGCCAACCGCGCTGCATCGCTTTCCGATCTACGGCGTGCCGCCGGATCTCGTGGTTGTAGATCTTCCAGAAGCAAAGCAGTTGCGGCTGCGCGGGCGACTCGAAGGCCGGCGCGTGATCCCCTACTATTCGCGCGGCGAAATCGACGCGCGCAGCGATTTTCCCGCGCCGGTGATCGCGTGGAGCGCCGATCCGGTGGAGCTCTTCTTCCTGCAGATCCAGGGCTCGGGACAGGTGCGGCTCGAGACTGGCGAGCACATCCGCGTGGGCTATGCCGACCAGAACGGCCATCCTTACCGCTCGCTCGGCCGGCACCTGGTCGAGCGCGGCGAGCTCGTGCTCGAGCAGGCATCGATGCAGGGCATCAAGGCCTGGGCTGCGGCCAACCCGGACAAGCTGCGCGACGCGCTCAACCAGAACCCGAGCTACGTGTTCTTTCGCGAGCTGCCGCCCACCGAAGGCCCGATCGGCGCGCTCAACGTCCCGCTGCACGCCGAGCGCA
>DASRIR010000387.1:0-3780 GCA_035649875.1 Burkholderiales bacterium
GATGAGCGAGCTGATGGGGCTGGTGCACGGCGTGTACGACGCCAAGGCCGAGGGTTTCACGCCGGGCGGCATCTCGATCCACAACTGCATGTCGGCGCACGGCCCCGATCTCGCGACTTTCGAGCGCGCGACAAGCGCCGAGCTCAAACCGCACAAGATCCAGGACACGCTCGCTTTCATGTGGGAGTCGCGCTACGTCTGGCGGCCGACCAAGTTCGCGCTGGGCGCGCGTGAGCTGCAGCAGGACTACGACAAGGTCTGGAATGGCTTTAGACGCAACGCATGATCCGGGGCTGAAGAGCTGGGTCGAGTCGGCGAACGAGCCCGGCTGCGACTTCCCGATCCAGAACCTGCCCTTCGGCATCTTCAAGCGCAGGGGCGCCAAGGAATCACCGCGCGGCGGCGTGGCGATCGGCGACCAGATCCTCGATCTCGCGGCACTCGGCATCAAGACCGGGCCGACGCTGAACGGCCTGGCGGCAATGGGGCGCGGCGAGTGGAAGCGCCTGCGCAGGACGCTTTTCCAGGGTTTGTCCGTCAAGAAAAGGAATGCGCGCTTTGCCCGCCACCTGCTGCCGATGAAGCAGGCGGAGCTGTTCCTGCCGATGGCGATCGGCGATTACACCGACTTTTTCACCGGTATCCACCATGCGACCAACATGGGGCGCATGCTGCGGCCGGACAACCCTCTGCTGCCCAATTAC
Organism: Burkholderiales bacterium; assembly: GCA_035649875.1. Classification (GTDB taxonomy): domain Bacteria; phylum Pseudomonadota; class Gammaproteobacteria; order Burkholderiales; family SG8-39; genus SCGC-AG-212-J23. The sequence continues at coordinate 705 of DASRIR010000387.1, forward strand.
AAGTGGGTGCCGATCGGCTACCACGGGCGCAGCTCGTCGATCGTGGTTTCCGGTGCGCGCGTGCCGCGCCCCTCCGGCCAGACCAAGGCTCCGGACCAGCCGGCGCCCGCGTTCGGTGCCTCGCGGCGGCTGGATTACGAAGCCGAGCTCGGCTTCGTCGTCGGGCCCGGCAACGCGCTTGGGAAACCAATCGCGCTCGCCGAGGCTCTCAACCATGTGTTCGGCGTGGTGCTGCTCAACGACTGGTCGGCGCGCGACGTGCAGGCGTGGGAATATCAGCCGCTCGGGCCGTTTCTCGCCAAGAGCTTCGCCACCACCATTTCGCCCTGGGTGGTGACGCGCGAGGCGCTCGAGCCCTACCGCTGCCCCGCCCTCGCCCGGCCCGCAGGCGATCCGAAGCCGCTGCCTTACCTGTGGGACGAGGCCGATCAGCGCGAAGGCGGCTTCTCGATCGAGGTGGAAATGCACTTGCGCAGCGAAAAAATGAAATCGCCGGTGCGCCTGTCGCGCGCCAGCTTCTGCGATTCCTACTGGACCGCGGCGCAGCTGGTCGCGCACCACACCTCGAACGGCTGCAACCTGCGGCCCGGCGACCTGCTCGGCTCGGGCACGCTTTCCGGCGCGACGCCAGACTCGTTCGGCTCGCTGATGGAGCTCACGCAGGCCGGCAAGAACCCGCTTTCGCTACCGGGCGGCGAGACGCGCACCTTCCTCGAGGATGGCGACGAAGTGATCCAGCGCGGTCGCTGCATACGCGAGGGCTTCGCCACCATCGGATTCGGCGACGCCCGGGGAACGATCCGCAAATGAGAATGCGCCTTGCCGCAGGGGCGGCCGCGTGCGCGCTGCTGCTCGGTTATGCCTATTACCTGCAATACGTCCAGGGCCTCGACCCCTGCCCGCTCTGCCAGGTGCAACGCGCCTTCTACTACCTCGCCGGATTCGCGTTCGCGGCCGGCGCGATCCACGGTCGCTTCATCACCGCCTATGGTTCGGCCGCCGCGCTGTTCGCGCTCGGCGGCGCCGGCGTAGCCGGACGGCACGTCTGGCTCCAATACCTGCCGCCGGAAAAGGTGCCGGCGTGCGGCCCGGACCTGGCGTTCATGCTGAAGAACCTGCCGCTGTCGAGCGCGCTGCAGAAGCTCTTCACCGGCACCGGCGAGTGCGCGGTCGTCGACTGGAAGTTCCTCGGCCTGTCGATCGCCGAGTGGTCGCTGGCTTGGTTTCTCGCGCTGTTCGCTTACGCGCTCTGGCTGGCGCTGCGCGGCTCGAGGTCGCGCGCCGCGATGGCCTGAAGCGCGGCAAACAACTCTCCGACCAGCAGCAGCGCCGGTCCGCCCCGCAAGCCGGCAGCGAGCGCAGGGAGATCAGCCAGGATTCCCGCGTACAACGCCGATTGCGGCGAGCTGACGCTCTCGGCGATGGCAACCGGCGTGCGCGCGGGCAAGCCGGCGCTGAGCAATGCTTGCTTCACGCCTGCCGCATCGCTCGCGGCCATGTACAGCACCGCCGTATCGGCGGCGGCGACTGCCTTTTCCCAGCCGGAAGGACGCGCGCCCTCGGCCACGCGCGGTGTGGCGAAGACCACGGTACGGGAAATGCCGCGCTGCGTGAGCGAAATGCCGTGCTCCGCCGCTGCGGCGAGCGCCGCGGTGACGCCGGGCACCACCTCGACGCGGATGGAATGCTGCTGCAGCCAGGCGATCTCTTCATGCGCGCGCCCGAACAGCATCGGGTCGCCGCCCTTGAGCCGCACCACCACCGGGTAGCGACGCGCGGCGTCGACCAGGCGCTTGTTGATGAACTGCTGCGCGGTCGAATGGCGGCCGCAGCGCTTCCCGACTGGAATTTTTCTTGCTTTTGTAGCCAAAAGCAAAATCTCGGAAGCGACGAGCGCGTCGTGGAACACGATGTCCGCCTCGCCGAGCAGCCGGACCGCGCGCACCGTGAGGAGGTCTGGGGCACCCGGTCCGGCGCCGACGAGATGGACAATTCCGGTCACTGCACCAATCCAGCTGCTACTGTCTGGTTGGTCGCTTCGTCGATCAGGATAAGCGAGCCAGTCACGCGCACTGAGTCATAGCGGTCGACGAAAAGCGGTGCGAACAGTGAAAGCCGCACCGCAGCGATGTCGTTGAGATGAAGGCCCCGGTCGGCATCTACCTTGGCCGGCACGCGGCGCGCGGCCTGCTGCACGAGGTAGCGCGCGCCCGGCTGCAGCGGCGCGGCGCCCAGCCACACCAGCGTCACGCCCAGCGAGCGTGTCTCGTTCGGCAGCGCCTGCGCATCGGCGATCAGGTCGCCGCGCGCAAGATCGATTTCGTCGCTCAATATGAGCGTCACGGAGTCGCCGGCAACGGCGATCTCGCGCCGCGTGCCGTGGGTCAGGATCTCGCGCACGCGGGTGCGACGGCCCGATGGCAAGAGCGCCACTTCGGCGCCGGCGAGGATGTGCCCGGACTCGATGCGTCCCATGTAGCCGCGTGGAGTGCTGCCCTGCGGTCTGGACACCAGCTGCACCGGAAAGCGGAACGGGCCCGCGGCCGCCGTCTCGGCGCTCGCCGGCAGCGATTCCAGCCGCTCGAGCAGCGTCGGCCCTTTGTACCAGTCGAGGGCGCTTGCGCCGCGCTCGACCACCATGTCGCCATTCAGCGCGGAGCCGGGAATCGGGTTCAGCTCGCCGAGATTGAGCCGTTCGAACGCGTCCTGCGAGTAGCCGACCAGATCCATCTTGTTGACGAACGCGACCGCGTTGCGGATGCCGAGCAGGCGCGCGATCTGCAGGTGGCGCAGGGTCTGCGGCAGCAACCCTTTCGTGACATCGACCAGCAGCACGATGGCGTCGGCGTTGCTCGCGCCGGTGGCCATGTTGCGCGTGTACTGCTCGTGGCCCGGCGAGTCGGCAATGATGAACTTGCGCCGCGGCGTGGCGAAATAGCGGTAGGCGACGTCGATGGTGATGCCCTGCTCGCGCTCGGCTTCCAGCCCGTCGGTGAGCAGCGAGAGGTCGAGCTGCGGGCCGCCGCGGCGCAGCGAGGCGCGCTCCACGGCCGCGAGCTGATCCTCCTGGATGGCG
>DASRIR010000388.1:0-26795 GCA_035649875.1 Burkholderiales bacterium
CGTGCAGCCAGACGTCGTGCTCGCGCGGTTGCCGGCACTCGAGCAGGCGCAGGCGCACGAGCTCGAGGTCCTTCTGCAGCGAGGAGGAAATCGATTCGGGCGCCGGCGGGCGCGCGTTGACGATGACGTTGCGCGCATACCAGGCGATGCGCGTGTTCTCGATGCGATCGAAGCCGTGCGCGCCGCGGAACAGGGAGTTGACCGCGCGCCGGCTGCGCGCGGGCTCGAGCAGCTCGAGCACCGGCACGCCGAGGTTGAGCAGGCCGACGACGTCGGCGGCGCTGCGCTCGGTGAAGCGGTGGCGCGCGGCATGCAGGTCGAGCACCGGGTAGTAGTCGGAGTTGGGCGGCATGTTGTAGCTCGCGAACAGCGGCTCGAGCGTCGCCCGGCTGCCGAGGTAGCGCGCGTCGAAGTCGCCGCCGGTGAGGACGTGCACGCTCCACAGCTCCTTCACCAGGCCCGGGTGGTCGAACACCTGCGTTTGCGCCGGCAGGGGGATCGGCGCTTCGCTGGCGACGATCAGCAGGTCGTGATCGCTGGGCGCGAACACGGCGTAGTGCGGGAATTCGCGGCCGAGCGCGGCCAGCACCGTGGCGACGAGCGAGGCGTCGATCTCGTAGAGCTGCATCCACTGCACCAGCAGGCCGCCCGGGTTGAGGTGGCCGCGGATGCGGCGGTAGAACTCCTGCGTGAACAGGCTCGAGACGCCGCTCACCCAGGGGTTGGAGGGCTCGGAGATGATGAGGTCGTAGCGCCGGCTGCGCGTGGAGAAGAAGGTCTTGGCGTCGTCGATGAGGATGGCGCCGCGCGGGTCGGCATAGGTGCTGCTGTTGCGCGGCAGGAAGCCGCGCGCCGCCTCGGCCATCGCCGCCTCGATCTCGACCGTGTCGACGTGCTCGATGGCGAGGCTCTGCAGCAGGGTGTGGGTGGTGAGCCCGGTGCCGATGCCGATCACCGCCGCGCTGCGGGTCTCGGGCTTGAGCGCGAGCGGCAGCGCCGCGGTGAGCACCATGGTGATCTCGTCGGTGCCGCGCTCGCCCGCCGCGTTCATGTTGATCGAGCCGTCGGACTTGCCGTTGGTGCGCAGGCTGGTGGCATCGGGGTAGCGCACCAGGTGCACGGTCGCGGTCTTGCCGTCCTTGTTGAACAGGATGGTCGCGTCCTGCGCGCTGCCGAGCTCGCCGTGGCGGAACACGCCGGCGGTCATCTTGTGCGGGTCGAGCTGGACGCCGATCGCGACCGCGAGAAACAGCACGCCGCAGGTCGCGAAGGCGAAGAGCGATCGTTCTTTAAGGAAATGAAAAAGAACGAAACCCAGGGCAACATCGACCAGAGCCCCGGCAATGAGCGTCCCCTTCAGCCCAAGAACGGGAAGGCCGGCGTGTACCGCGAGCAGCACGCCGGCGATCGCGCCGAGCGTGTTCGCGGCGTACACCTGGCCGATCGCCGCTTCTCCCGCGCCGCGCCGTAGCAGCGCCGCGGTGATGAGCGGCAGCGTCATCCCCGCGCAGAACGTCGCGGGGAGCATCACGAGCGCGGCGATGCCGGCGCCGGAAAGGTTGAACAGCAGGTAGCCGGTCTCGCTGCGCGCCAGGCCGCCCAGCAGCGCTTCCATGAGCTTGAAGGTGAAGTCGTAGACCGGCAGCGTCGCGAGCGCCGCGAGCCCCATCGCGATCTGCACCCAGGCGAGGAGCCGCGCCGGCTCGGGCACGGCGTCGGCGCGGCGCCGGACCGCGAGGCCGCCGAGCGCGAGGCCGAAGATGAAGGTGGCGAGCATCAACTCGAACGAATGGGTCGAGGCGCCGAGCACCAGCGAGAGCATGCGGATCCAGCTGATCTCGTAGATGAACGACGCGAGGCCCGTGAAGAAAGCCACCGCCATCAGCAGGGGAAGCGTCGTCGCGGCCGGTGCGCCGACTTCCTCCGCTATGGGGGCATGACGAGCGCGACGGGCGAGAAACCAGACGATGAGCGCGATCAGGAGGTTCAGCGCCCCGGCGACGCGCAGCGTGCCCGGCAACCCGACCCAGGCGATGAGCAGGAATCCGCTTGCGAGCACGCCGGCGGCCGCGCCCAGGCTGTTGGTGAAGTAGAGCATCGCCACCGACTCGCCGGCGGCGGCGCGGTGTGCGCGCGCGAGGCCCGCGCTCATCAGCGGGAAGGTCATGCCGAGCAACACCGACTGCGGCAGGATGAGCAGGCACGACAGCGCGAGCTTCGCGCCGAGCGCGAGCCACTCGTTCCCCAGGCGCGGCAGGAGCTGCTCGTAGGACCACTCGGTGGTGAAGACGAACATTCCGTGAAACACCAGGGCGGCAAGGCCGACCAGCGCTTCGACGATCGCGTAGACGGCGAGAGGGTTGGCGAGCCGGCCCGAGCGGCGCGCGCACCACGCCGCGCCCGCGGCCATCCCGCCCATGAAGACCGCGAGCACCAGCGACTGCGCGTAGGCGGCGTGGCCCAGAAACAGCTTCAGGTAGTGCGTCCAGATCGACTCGTAGATGAGCCCGGCGAACCCCGAGGCGGTGAATAGAACGTAGAAGGCGCCGCGCGACACGGAGCCGATGCTAATTTAACTAATGGCCTCGCGCCTTGCGGCGTTCTACTTTGCGTTCTTCGCGTACGCCGGCGCGCACGTGGCCTATTTCCCGCTGTATCTCGCCGACCGCGGCTTGAGTCCGGCGCACATCGCCTGGGTGCTGGCGCTCGGGCCGCTCACGCGCATCTTCGCGCCCGCGGCGTGGGGCTGGGTCGCCGACCGTACCGGCGCGCATCGGGCCGTGGTGGCGTTCTCTTGCGCGGTGACTGCCGGGGCGTATGCGGTCTTGCCTTACACCAGTCACATCGCATGGGTCATCGGCCTGATGAGCGTGCTCTCCGCCGGCGCGCTGCCGATCGTCGAAGCCATCACGCTCGGCTCGCTCGCCGGCCAATCGGGACGCTATGGCCCGATCCGCTTGTGGGGCTCGGTCGGCTTCATCGCCGTCGTCCTCGCGGGCGGCGCGTGGCTCGACTTTCAACCCGTCTCGACGTTGCCGGCGGCGCTCGTGGCGTTCATGCTCGCTGCGCTCGTCGTTGCGCTCGCGCTGCCCTCGACGAAGGCGCACGCGGCTGCCCCAGCGATCGCGTTCCGGGTCGGTCCCGAAGCGCGCGCTCTTTTCGCCGCCGGCATCTGCAACGCGATCGCGCACGGCGCGCTCTATGCCTTCCTCAGCCTGCATCTCGAGGCGCTCGGCTACAGCGCCACCACCATCGGCATGCTCTGGACGCTCGGCGTGCTCGCGGAGATCGTGGTGTTCTTCTACCTGCCGCAGATCTTTCGCCGGTTCGCACTTTCGACCATCCTGGTCGCGAGCCTGCTCGCCGGCGCGCTGCGCTTCGCCGCGATCGGCTGGGGCGCCGGGCATCTCTGGATAGTCCTGTTGGCGCAGTTGCTGCACGCCGCCACTTTCGGCTCGTTCCATGCGGCGAGTGTCGCCGCGGTGCATCGCCTGTTTCCCGAGCATGCGCAAGCCCGCGGCCAGGCGCTCTTTTCCGGATTCGTCTACGGCGCGGGCGCGGCCGCGGGGCTGGTCATTTCGGGCTGGGCCTGGCAGCTCGGCGGCGCGCCGCTCGCATTCTCGCTCGCCGCGCTCGGCGCGCTGGCAGGCGCGATCTTTGCTGGACAGTTGAAAGGCGCGGGACTGTGAGTTGTCAACTGAACAGTCCGCCAAACGTTGAGAGAGGTCACTATGGCTCGCACATTCGTCATCGGCTCCGCCCTCGCGGCGGCGCTCGTTTCCGGTTGCCAGACTGTCGATACCACGCAGGGTGGCGTGGTCGGCGTCGATCGCGATCAGCGCATGATGGTTTCCGCCGAGGAGGTCAACGCCGGCGCGCAGAAGGCGTATGCGCAGATGATGGCCGAGGCACAGAAAAAAGGCGCACTGGACAAGGACCCCGCGCAAGTGCAGCGCGTGCAGGCGATCACCAAGCGGCTCGTGGCGCAGGTCGGTGCGTTCCGGGCCGATGCAGGGAAATGGCCGTGGGAAGTGCATGTGATTTCGCTAGACCAGGTGAACGCGTGGTGCATGCCGGCTGGAAAAATGGCGATCTACACCGGGCTCATCCAGAAGCTGAACGCCACCGACGACGAGATCGCGGCGGTGATGGGACACGAAATCTCCCACGCGCTGCGCGAGCACTCGCGCGAGCAGATCTCGCGCCAGATGGGAACGCAGATGGGCATCGGCCTGATCGGCGCGCTGTTCGGCATCGGCGAGCTCGGGCAGAGCGTCGCGGGACAGGTCGCCAACGTGACGCTCAACCTGCCCAATTCGCGCCAGGCCGAGACCGAAGCCGACCGCATCGGCATCGAGCTCGCGGCGCGCGCCGGCTTCGATCCGAACGCCGCGATCTCCCTATGGGAGAAAATGGGCAAGATGGCGGGCGGCAATCAGCCGCCCAAGTGGCTGTCGACCCATCCGCCGCACGCGGACCGCATCGCCGACCTGCGCGTGTACGCGCAGAAGGTGGCGCCGCTCTACGCCGCCGCAAAAGGCAGCGCAGCGGCCGGCAAATAATCTACAATCCCATGTTTTCGCAGCGGAAACATGGGACCTTCGACGCTTTACGACAAGCTCTGGGAGAGCCACGTCGTCCACACCGAGGACGACGGCACCGCGCTCCTCTACATCGATCGCCACCTGGTCCATGAAGTGACGAGCGCGCAGGCCTACGAAGGCCTGCGCGAAGCCGGGCGCAAGCCCTGGCGCATCGAGTCGGTGGTCGCCACCGCCGACCACAACACGCCGACGACCGATTGGGACCAGGGCATCGAAGGCGTGCGCGACCCGATGGCGCGGCTGCAGATCGAGACGCTCGACGCCAACATGAAGGCGTTCGGCGCCAAGGTCTATTTTCCGTATCTCGACAAGCGCCAGGGCATCGTGCACGTGATCGGTCCGGAGCAGGGCGCGACGCTTCCCGGCATGACGGTGGTCTGCGGCGATTCGCACACCAGCACGCACGGCGCCTTCGCGTGCCTCGCGCACGGCATCGGCACCTCCGAGGTCGAGCACGTGCTCGCGACCCAGTGCCTGGTGACGCGCAAGATGAAGAACATGCGCGTGAACGTCGAGGGACCGCTCGCGCGCGGCGTCACCGCGAAGGACGTGGTGCTCGCGATCATCGGCCGCATCGGCACCGCCGGCGGCACCGGCCACGCCATCGAGTTCGCGGGCAGCACGATCCGCGCGCTGTCGATGGAAGGCCGCATGACGGTGTGCAACATGTCGATCGAGGCCGGCGCGCGCGCCGGCATGATCGCGGTCGACGACACCACGATCGCGTACGTCAAGGGCCGCCGCTTCGCGCCGCAGGGCTTCGACTGGGAGCGCGCGGTCGCTTACTGGAAGACGCTGAGGAGCGATCCGGACGCGAAGTTCGACCGCGAGCTCACGCTCGACGCGCGCGAGATCCGGCCGCACGTCACCTGGGGCACCTCGCCCGAGATGGTGGTGTCGGTCGAGGAGCGCGTGCCCGACCCGGACCGGGAGAAGGACAGCCAGCGGCGCGAAGGCATGGAGCGCGCGCTGCAGTACATGGGCCTCAAGCCGCGCACGCCGATCACCGACATCCAGATCGACAAGGTGTTCATCGGCTCGTGCACCAATTCGCGCATCGAGGACCTGCGCGCCGCCGCCGCGGTGGTGAAAGGCCGGCGCATCGCCGCCAATGTCCGGCTGGCGATGGTGGTTCCCGGCTCGGGACTGGTGAAGCAGCAGGCCGAGCGCGAAGGACTCGACCGCATCTTCCGCGACGCCGGCTTTCAGTGGCGCGAGCCCGGCTGCTCGATGTGCCTCGGCATGAACCCGGACCGCCTGGAGCCCGGCGAGCGTTGCGCCTCGACCTCGAACCGCAACTTCGAGGGGCGCCAGGGCACCGGCGGGCGCACCCACCTCGTAAGCCCGGCGATGGCCGCGGCCGCCGCGATCGCGGGACATTTCGTGGACATCAGAAAATGGTGAAGTTCACCGTCCTCAACGGGCTGGTGGCGCCGCTCGACCGCGCCAACGTCGATACCGACCAGATCATCCCGAAGGAATACCTGTCGTCGATCGAGCGCACCGGCTTCGGCAAGGGCCTGTTCGCCGCGTGGCGCAAGGATCCGCAGTTCGTGCTCAACCAGCCGCAGTACAAGGGCGCCACCATCCTGCTCGCGCGCAAGAATTTCGGCTGCGGCTCCTCGCGCGAGCACGCGCCCTGGGCGCTCATGGACTACGGCTTCCGCTGCGTGATCGCGCCCTCGTACGCCGACATCTTCTTCACCAACTCGTTCAAGAACGGCTTCCTGCCGGTGGTGCTGCGCGAGGACGAGGTCGATCGCCTGTTCCACGATTGCGCCGCGTTCCCGGGGTTGCGCCTGGTGGTCGACCTGGAGAGCCAGACGGTGGCGAGCGCCAACAACGACAAGTCGTTTCGCTTCGAGATCGATCCATTCCGCAAGTACTGCCTGCTGAACGGCCTGGACGAGATCGGCCTCACGCTGCGCCACGCGGACAAGATCCGCGGCTTCGAGGCGCAGCGCAAAGCGCAGTATCCCTGGTACTTCTAGATGAACGTCGCCATTCTGCCCGGTGACGGCATCGGGCCGGAGATCATTGCGCAGGCGCGCAAGGTCCTGCAGAAACTGAACCTCGCGCTCGAGTTCACCGAGGCGCCGGTCGGCGGCGCCGCCTACGAGGCCGCCGGCGATCCGCTGCCCGCCGCCACGCTGCGGGTCGCGAAGCAGGCCGACGCGGTCCTGTTCGGCGCGGTGGGCGATCCGCGCTACGACGCGCTCGAGCGCGCGAAGCGCCCGGAGCAGGCGATCCTCGGGCTGCGCCGGGAGCTCGGCCTGTTTGCCAACCTGCGTCCGGCGCGCGTGCATCCCGAGCTCGCCGAGGCTTCCGCGCTCAAGCCCGAGGTCGTCTCGGGCCTCGACATCCTGATCGTGCGCGAGCTCACCGGCGACATCTATTTCGGAAAACCGCGTGGCATCCGCGAAGTACCGGGCGGTCGCGAAGGCTTCGACACCATGCACTACAGCGAGCCTGAGATCCGGCGCATCGCGCGCGTCGCGTTCGAGGCAGCCCGCAAGCGCAGCAAGCGCGTCTGCTCGGTCGACAAGGCCAACGTGCTGGAGACCTCGCAGCTCTGGAGAGAAGTGTTGACTCAGGAATCCAGAAACTATCCGGACGTCGAGCTGACCCACATGTACGTCGACAACTGCGCGATGCAGCTCGTACGCCACCCGAAGCAGTTCGACGTGATCGTCACCGGCAACATGTTCGGCGACATCCTCTCCGACGAGGCCTCGATGCTCACCGGCTCGATCGGCATGCTGCCCTCGGCGTCGCTCGACGAGCGCGGCAAGGGACTGTACGAGCCGATTCACGGTACCGCGCCCGACATCGCCGGCAAGGGCTTGGCGAACCCCTTGGCCACGATCCTTTCGGCGGCGCTGATGCTGCGCTATTCGCTCGGCCAGCCGCGCGCCGCCGAGCGCGTCGAGCAGGCGGTCACCAAAGTGCTCAGGTCAGGATTGCGGACCGCCGATATCCAGACACCAGGAACGCGGCGCGCCGGAACGCAAGAAATGGGCGACGCGGTCGTGGCGGCGCTTTAAACTATGGGCATGCTGAGAGTCGGGATCGTCGGCTGGCGCGGAATGGTGGGGTCGGTGCTCGTGCAGCGCATGCGCGAGGAGCGCGACTTCGACCATGTCGAGCCGGTGTTCTTCTCCACCTCGCAAGCCGGCGGCAAGGGGCCGGCCATCGGCAAGGCCACCGAAGCGGTGAAGGACGCCACGAGCGTCGCCGAATTGAAGAAGCTGCCGGTGATCATCTCGTGCCAGGGTGGCGACTACACCAGCGAGATCTATCCCAAGCTGCGCAAGGAAGGCTGGAACGGCTACTGGATCGACGCCGCCAGCGCGCTACGTATGAACGAGGACGCGGTGATCATCCTCGATCCGCTGAACATGGATCTGATCAAGCGCGCCATCAAGGCGGGAACCCGCAATTACATCGGCGGCAACTGCACCGTGAGCCTGATGCTCATGGGCATGGCCGGCCTTTTCCAGCGCGATGAAGTCGAGTGGATGACGAGCATGACCTACCAGGCCGCCTCGGGCCAGGGCGCGGCCGCGATGCGCGATCTCGTGGCGCAGATGGCGGAAATCGGCGGCGAAACGCGCAAGCTGATCGACGATCCCGCGTCCGCGATCCTGGACATCGACCGCACCGTGACCGATTCCATCCGCGCGCGCGATTTTCCGAGGGAGGCGATCGGCTATCCGCTTGCCGGCAGCCTGCTGCCGTGGATCGACAAGGACCTCGGCAACGGCCAGAGCCGCGAGGAGTGGAAGGCGCAGGCCGAAGCCAACAAGATCCTGGGCCGCAACGGCAACGCCATCCCGGTGGACGGGATCTGCGTGCGCATCGGCGCCATGCGCTGCCACAGCCAGGCGATGACCATCAAGCTGCGCCGGGCGCTGCCGATGGACGAGGTCGAGGGAATGCTCGCCGAGGCGCACGACTGGGTGAAAGTGGTGCCGAACCGCCGCGAAGAGAGCCTGGCCGAGCTCACCCCGGCGGCGGTGACCGGCAAGCTCACGGTGCCGGTGGGCCGCCTGCGCAAGCTGCCCATGGGGGATGACTACCTGGCCGCCTTTACCGTAGGGGATCAGCTCCTATGGGGGGCTGCGGAGCCCCTGCGCCGCATGGTGCGTATTCTTTTGGATGCTGGGGTGCAGCACTAAAAATCGAGAAACTTTCTCGATTTGCAGGCCTAAGACCATGATGTTAATGTACTTGGTCCTAGCTAAGAAGACTCAAGGGGGATGGGCAACCAGTGGGCAGAGCGATAATCGTCGCGATCATTGCAGCCGGGCTGGCGCTGGCAGCGCCGCTTGTCGCGCATGCTGCCGGCCTGGGCAAGCTGAATGTTCTGTCCCCGCTCGGGCAGCCGCTTAACGCAGAAATCGAAATCGTCGCGCTACGCCCGGGCGAAGAAGACGGCTTGACGGCGCGCGTCGCGGGTCCCGACGCGTTCGCCTCTGCGGGCATCGAGCCCTCGGCAGTCCTCAACACGATGCGATTCGCGATCGAGCGCCGCGGCACGCAGCGCATCCTTCGCGTGACCACGGTGCAGCCGGTCAACGATCCGTTCGTCGAGATGCTGGTCGAGCTGCAGTGGCAGACCGGGCGTCTGGTGCGCGAATACACTTTCCTCCTCGACCCGGCCGAATACAAGTCGCGCGACCTCGCGCTTGCGCCGCCGAAGAAGCCGGCGGTCCCCGAGAAACCGGCGGCCGCCGAGGCGAAGCCGGTACCGGAGACCAAGCCCGCGCCGGCGGAAGAGGCAAAGCCGCAGGTCGAAGCAAAGCCCATCGAACCTTCCGCACCGGCCGCTCCGCCGCCAGTGATCGCCCCCGCGCCTTCCCCGACTCCCGCGCCAGCGGCGGAAGCGGAGAAGCCCGAGCCGACGGCCGAAAAACCCGCACCCGCCGCCGCCGAGCCCGCAAAGGAACCGGCCAAAGAAGAAGCGCGACTCGTCACCGAGCCTGGCACGGAGAAGGCCTACGAGGTGATGAAGGGCGACACGCTCGCCAAGATCGCGGGCGACAACCTGCCGCCCGGCGTCTCGCTCAACCAGATGCTGATCGCGATCTATCGCGCCAACCAGGACGCCTTCCTCCGGGAGAACGTGAACTGGGTGCGCGCCGGTCGCATCCTCAACATCCCGTCGGCCGAAGCCGTCGCCGGCGTGGATGCGGCCGAGGCCAACCGCATGGTTCGCGCCCACATGGGCGAGTTCCGCGAATACCGCAGCCGTCTGGCCGCAGTGCCCGCCACGGCCGACGCCGCGCCGGGGCAGCGTGAAGCGAGCGGGCCGATCGAGCCCAAGCCCGAGGCGCCGAAGCCCGCCGCGCCGCAGGACCAGGTGCGGCTCTCCAAGGTCGACCCGCAGAAGCCGCAGGCTCCCGGCGCGGCCGCCGCCCGCGGCGACGACCTGGTCGCGCGCGAGCGCGCCCTGAAAGAAGCGCAGTCCCGCATCAGCGACCTCGAGAAGAACGTCGCCGACCTGCAGAAGCTGCTCGAGCTCAAGAACCAGCAGCTCGCCGAGCTGGAGAAGCGGGCGGGCGCAAAGCCCGCACCGGCACCCGCCGCACCGGCGCCTGCGCCCACCGCAAAGGCGCCCGAGAAACCGGCGCCGGCTCCGGCGCCCGCAGCGAAAGCTCCGGAGAAACCCGCGGCCGAAGCGCCAAAACCCGCACCGACGCCCGCGCCTGCGCCGGCACCAACGGCGCCGGTCGCGAAAGCCCCCGACGCACCGAAGCCAGCAGCGCCCAAGCCGGTCGCAAAGCCGGCGCCACCGCCGCCAGAGCCGAGCCTGCTCGACGAGTTCCTCGACAACCCGGTGGCGCTCGCAGGCCTGGGCGGCGTAGTGCTGTTGCTGCTCGTCTACGCGGCCTACGCCTGGAGAAAAAAAAAGGCCGCACAGGTTAGGTTTCAAGACAGCGTGATGGGCGCCGCCGCAGCTGGCGCCGCGGCCGGCGCCAGCATGACCGAGCCCACGCTGGGCTCGGCGCCCCCGGCTTCGCAGCCCGCGCCGAGCGCTCCGGCGCCGGTGGCGGCCGAGGAGGTCGATCCGATCGCCGAGGCCGACGTGTACATGGCCTATGGCCGCGATGCGCAGGCCGAGGAGATCCTGAAGGAGGCGCTGCAGAAGGACTCGAGCCGCGTGCCGGTGCACGTCAAGCTGCTCGAGATCTACGCGAAGCGCCAGGATCCGAAGGCGTTCGAGCAGACCGCGCTCAAGGTAAAGAACCTCACCAACGGCACCGGCCCGGAATGGGACAAGGCCGCGGCGCTCGGCAAGTCGATCGATCCGAACAACGGGCTCTACGCCGGCGCCGCAGCGGCAGCGGCCGCGGCGGCGGCACCCGCCGCCGCCGCAGCGCCGGCCGCGCCCGCGCCCACGCTCGACTTCGACATCGGCAGCGTCACCCAGGGGGTTTCCCCTTCGGTGCCCGACCTGACGCTCGACGCCGGGCCAAAGTCGGCCGATACCGGGCTCGACTTCGATGTCAGCGGCGCGAGCGATGCCAAGCCCGCGAGCGAGGATCCCAAGACCACCAAGGCCGCGGATGGCGGCCTCGACTTCAACCTCGACCTCGGAGCCGCGCCCGCGCCGGCTCCCGAGCCCGAGAAGAAGCCCGCGCCCGCCGCGGCCGACCCCGGCCTGACTTTCGACCTCACCCTCGACCTCGGCGGCGACAAGAAGGTCGCGCCCGCGCCCGCCGCGGCAGCGCCCGATCTTTCGACCATCAGCCTCGACCTCGGGAGCTTGAACAACGCCGCCGCGCCCGCTGCGGGAACCGACCCAAAGTGGCAGGAGATCGCCACCAAGCTCGACCTCGCCAAGGCCTACGAAGAGATGGGCGACAAGGACGGCGCGCGCGAGCTGCTGAACGAGGTGGTGAAGGACGGCGACGCCGCGCAGAAAGGCCAGGCGCAGCAGCTGCTCGCCAAGCTGGACTAGGTTCTCCATCGGCAGGATCGCTCTCGGGCTCGAGTACGACGGCAGCCGCTTTCTCGGCTGGCAGACGCAGCCCGGCGGCGGCACGGTGCAGGATGCGCTCGAGCCCGCGCTCGCCTCGATCGCCGGCGCCCGCGTCGACACCACGGCTGCCGGCCGCACCGACCGCGGCGTGCATGCGCGCATCCAGGTGGTTCACTTCGATACCGAAGCGCGGCGGCCGGCGTCGGCCTGGGTGCGCGGCGTCAATGCGCTACTGCCCGACGCGGTGGCGGTGTTGTGGTCGCAAGAGGTGCAGCACGTCTTCCACGCGCGCTACAGCGCGCTCTCGCGAACGTACCGATACCAGCTGCTCAACCGGCCCGTGCGGCCGGCGCTCTCGGCGCGCTACGTGGGCTGGTTTCATTTGCCGCTCGACGTGCCGAAGATGCGCGAGGCGGCGGCGTTGTTCGTGGGCGAGCATGACTTTTCCGCCTTCCGCTCTTCCGAGTGCCAGGCGAAGACCCCGGTGCGCACGATCCATTCGCTGGATATCCACGCGGACTCCGACCTTGTCCACTTCGTGATCCGCGCAAACGCGTTCCTGCACCACATGGTGCGCAACCTCGTCGGCACGCTGGTCTACGTCGGCAAGGGCAAGCACCCGCCGCAATGGGTGCGCGAGGTCCTGGAATCGAGAGACCGGGCGCAGGCCGCGCCCACCTTCGGCGCGGAAGGGCTGTACCTTGAGAGAATCGAGTACCAGGCCAAATGGGGACTCCCCCTTTGAGAACCCGCATCAAGATCTGCGGCATCACGCGCACTGCCGACGCCGCGGAAGCGGCGCGCGCGGGCGCCGACGCGATCGGGCTGGTGTTCTATCCGCCGAGCCCGCGCTTTCTCTCGATCGAGCGCGCGCGCGAGATCCGCGACGCGCTGGCGCCGTTCGTGCAGACCGTGGCGCTGTTCGTGAACGCCGATGCGGCGCAGATCGCGCAGGTGATCGGCCGCGTGCACCCCGCGATGCTGCAGTTTCACGGCGACGAGTCGCCCGAGTTCTGCGCGCAGTTCGGCCTGCCGTACATCAAGGCGTGCAGAGTGAAGGCCGGCGTCTCTGCGCTAGAATACCTGCGCCCTTTTTCAGGCGCGGCGGCGTGGCTGTTCGACAGCCATGTCCCGGAATACGGCGGCGTCGGGGAAGGCTTTGACTTGAGTCTGATGCCCGTCGTGAAGGAGAGGCCCGTCGTTCTCTCCGGAGGCCTTTCGTCGAAGAATGTCGCGGCGGCGATCCGCCGCGTCAGGCCCTGGGGCGTGGATGTGTCGAGCGGCGTCGAATCGGCGAAGGGCATCAAGGACGCCGTCCGGATCGCCGCCTTCATCGCAGAGGTACGCAATGCGGATGTATGACCTGCCCGATGCTCGCGGGCATTTCGGCCCTTACGGCGGCGTGTTCGTCGCCGAGACGCTCACCGCGGCGCTCGACGAGCTGCGCGTGGCGTACGAGCGCGCGCGCAACGATCCCGCGTTCGAGGCCGAGTTCCGCTACGAGCTGAAGCACTACGTCGGCCGCCCCAGTCCGGTCTATTTTGCGAAAAGGCTGACCGAGAAATGCGGCGGCGCGCGGATCTACATCAAGCGCGAAGACCTCAACCACACCGGCGCGCACAAGATCAACAACACCATCGGGCAGGCGCTGCTCGCGCGCAACATGAAGAAGCCGCGCGTGATCGCCGAGACCGGCGCGGGCATGCACGGCGTCGCCACCGCGACCGTGGCCGCGCGCTACGGCATGGAGTGCGTCGTGTACATGGGCTCGGAGGACGTGAAGCGCCAGGCGGCGAACGTCCATCGCATGGGCGTGCTCGGCGCGAAAGTGGTGCCGGTCGAATCCGGCTCGAAGACCCTGAAGGACGCGCTCAACGAGGCGATGCGCGACTGGGTCACCAACGTGGACAGCACCTTCTACATCATCGGTACCGTCGCCGGTCCGCATCCGTACCCGATGATGGTGCGCGATTTCCAGTCGGTGATCGGCGAGGAGAGCATCGCGCAGATGCAGGAGCTCGCCGGGCGCCAGCCCGACGCGGTCATCGCCTGCGTCGGCGGCGGCTCCAACGCAATGGGGATTTTCTACCCCTACATCTCGAAAGGCGACGTGCGATTGATTGGCGTCGAAGCAGCCGGCGAGGGCCTCGCCACCGGCCGGCACGCCGCATCGCTCTGCGCCGGCAAGCCCGGCGTGCTGCACGGCAACCGCACCTATCTTTTACAGGACGCCAACGGCCAGATCACCGAGACGCACTCGGTCTCCGCGGGCCTCGATTACCCCGGCGTCGGCCCCGAGCACGCGTGGCTCAAGGACAGCGGCCGTGCCCAGTACGTGGCGATCGACGATCAGGAAGCGCTCCAGGCGTTCCACGAGCTCTGCCGCACCGAGGGCATCATTCCCGCGCTCGAATCGGCGCACGCGGTGGCGCAGGCGATGAAGATGGCGCCGGCGATGAAGAAGGACGCGATTCTGCTCGTCAACCTTTCCGGCCGCGGCGACAAGGACATGCACACCGTCGCCGAGCGCTCGGGCAAGAAGCTTTGATGTCGCGCATCCAGGGTCGCTTCGAGGCCCTCGCGAAGGCAAAGCGCAAGGCGCTGATTCCCTACATCACCGCGGGCGATCCGCATCCCTCGCTCACCGTGCCGCTGATGCGCGGACTGGTCGAGGCGGGCGCCGACATCCTCGAGCTCGGCGTCCCTTTTTCGGACCCGATGGCCGACGGGCCGGTGATCCAGCGAGCGGGGGAACGCGCGCTGAAACATGGGGTAGGGCTTTCGGATGTTCTTTCCCTCGTTCGGGACTTCAGGAAAACGGACAAGACCACGCCGCTGGTGCTGATGGGCTACGCCAATCCGATCGAGGCGATGGGGATGGAGAAGTTCGTGGCCGCGGCGAAGGCCGCCGAGGTGGATGGCGTCATCGTGGTCGACTATCCCCCCGAGGAGTGCGAGCAGTTCGCGGCGCAGGCGAAGAAGGCGGACATCGACCCGATCTTCCTGCTCGCGCCCACCTCCACGGACAAGCGCATCGAGCAAGTGGGGCGGATCGGCAGCGGCTTTCTTTATTACGTGTCCCTGCGCGGCACGACCGGAGCTTCACACATGGATCTGGGGGACGTCGCCTCCCGGATTCCGAAAATCCGCGCAACCACCAAGCTGCCCATCGGCGTCGGTTTCGGCATCCGCGACGCCGAATCGGCGCGCCGCGTGGCGCAGACCGCCGACGCGGTGGTCATCGGCAGCCGTATCATTCAGGAAATCGAGGCGGGCGCCGCGGATCAGGCGGTGTCGCGGGTGAAGGCGTTGCTGAAACCGATTCGCGAGGCCCTGGACGCATGAGCTGGCTCAAGAAGCTTCTGCCGCCGAAGATCCAGCGCACCGGCTCGGGCGCGCGCAAGACCGTGCCCGAGGGCTTGTGGACCAAGTGCGCAGCCTGCGACGCGGTGCTCTACAGCACCGACCTCGAGAAGAACCTGAACGTCTGCCCGAAATGCGGCCACCACGAGCGCTTCGCGGCGCGGCCGCGGCTCGACGCGCTGCTCGATCCCGACGGGCGCTTCGAGATCGGCTCCGAGGTGCTGCCGCTCGACCCGCTCAAGTTCAAGGATTCGCGCAAATACGCCGAGCGGCTGACCGAAGCCCAGGAGGAAACCGCCGAGGGCGACGCGCTCGTGGTAATGCAGGGCGCGGTCAAGTCGCTCGGCGTGGTCTGCGCCGCGTTCGAGTTCGACTTCATGGGCGGCTCGATGGGCTCGGTGGTCGGCGAGCGCTTCGTGCGCGGCGTGCGCGTGGCGATCGAGCAGAAGCTGCCGTTCGTCTGCGTCACCGCCTCCGGCGGCGCGCGCATGCAGGAAGGCGCGCTCTCGCTGGTGCAGATGGCGAAGACCACCGCCGCGCTCACCGACCTCGCCGAGCGCGGGCTGCCGTTCGTCTCGGTGCTCGCCGATCCGACGATGGGCGGCGTTTCGGCGAGCTTCGCGATGATCGGCGACGTGGTGATCGCCGAGCCGAAGGCGCTCATCGGCTTCGCCGGGCCGCGCGTGATCGAGCAGACCGTGCGCCAGAAGCTGCCCGAAGGCTTCCAGCGCGCCGAGTTCCTGCTGGAGAAGGGCGCGATCGACATGATCGTCGACCGCCGCCAGCTGCGCGATAGGCTGCACGCCGTGCTGACGCTGCTGCAAGGGCTTCCCGCCGAAACCACGGCGTGACCCTCCTCGCCGAGGTGGTGCGCGCGTCGGCCGCGGTCGCGGCGACGTCGAGCCGGCTCGCGAAAGTCCGCGTGCTCGCCGATTGCCTGCGCGCGCTCGAGCCCGCCGAAGTCGAGATCGCGCTGCCCTATCTCAGCGGCGACGTCCGCCAGGGGAAGCTCACGCTTGGCTATGCCACGCTGAAGTCGGCGATGGGTGACGCGGCCGCCGCTCCGACGTTGTCCCTTCAGGAGGTCGATGCCTGGTTCGGGCGCCTGAAGAGCGTAAAGGGCAAAGGCGCGTCGTCGCAGCGCATGGCCGAGCTGAAGAGCCTGTTTTCGAGCGCAACCGCGGAAGAGCAGGACTTCCTGCTGCGGCTGATCGTCGGCGAGCTGCGCCAGGGAGCGCTCGAAGGCATGATGATCGAGGCGGTCGCCGCGGCGGCCGCGCTGCCGGCAGCCGAGGTCCGGCGTGCCGCCACCTTCGCCGGCGGCATCGCGCCCGTGGCGCGCGCCGCGCTCGCCGAAGGCGCCAACGGGCTGAAGCGGTTCGCCATCCGCCTGATGCAGCCCGTGCTGCCGATGCTCGCGCAGCCCGCGCAAGACGTCGCCGCCGCGCTAGCCGAGCTCGGCAGCGCGCTTTTCGAGTGGAAGCTCGACGGCGCGCGCGTCCAGGTGCACAAGTCCGGAAGCGACGTTCGCGTCTTCACCCGGAATCTGAACGACGTCACCGCCGCGGTGCCGGAAGTGACCGCTGCGCTGAAAAACATTCGATCTAGCCTGATCCTCGATGGCGAGGCGATCGCGCTGCGCGCCGACGGCCGGCCGCATCCGTTCCAGGTCACGATGAGCCGCTTCAGCCGCAGGCTGGATGTGGCGCAGGTCCACGCGCAGCTGCCGCTGTCGCTTTTCTTTTTCGACTGCCTGCTGCGCGACGGCGAGCCGCTGGTCGATCGCGGCGCGCGCGAGCGTCACGACCTGTTGCGTTCCGTGTTGCCTGCTGGGCTCGTGACCCCGTCGCTGATCACGGACGAGCTGGAAAAGGCCGAGGCGTTCTACGACGACGCCATGGCGCGCGGTCACGAGGGCCTGATGGCCAAGGCGCTCGGCGCGCCCTACGAGGCCGGCCGGCGCGGCGCGGGCTGGCTCAAGCTCAAGCGCGCGCATGCGCTCGACCTCGTGGTGATCGGCGTCGAGTGGGGCAGCGGCCGCCGGCGCGGCTGGCTCTCGAACCTGCACCTCGGCGCGCGCGACCCCCGCAGCGGCGGCTTCGTGATGCTCGGCAAGACCTTCAAGGGCCTCACCGACGAGACGCTCGAGTGGCAGACGCGCGAGCTCCTGGCCCGCGAGGTCGAGCGCGACGAGTGGACGGTGCGCGTGCGGCCCGAGCTGGTGGTCGAGATCGCGTTCAACGACGTGCAGCAGAGCCCGCACTATCCCGCGGGCATGGCGCTGCGCTTCGCGCGCGTCAAGGGCTACCGGCCCGACAAGCGGCCGGAGGAGGCGGACACGATTGACACCGTGCGCGCGATCTACGAGAAGAGCCTGTCGTGAAAACGCTCGCCGAGTGGCTCGCCTACATCGAGCGCCAGCATCCGCAGACCATCGCGCTCGGGCTCGAGCGCGTTGCGGCCGTGCTGGCGAGAATGCAGGTGCGGCTCGAATGCCCGGTGATCACTGTGGGCGGCACCAACGGCAAAGGCTCGACCTGCGCGCTGCTCGAGTCGATCTTGCGCGCGGGCGGCTCGCGCACCGGTCTCTATACCTCGCCGCACCTCGTGCGCTACAACGAGCGGGTGCGGATCGCGGGGGTCGAGCTCGACGACGCAGCATTGTGCGACGCCTTTGCCGCGGTGGAGCGCGCGCGTGGCGGCGTGGAACTCACCTACTTCGAATTCGGCACGCTGGCGGCGTTCTGGGTGTTCGCGCGAGAAAAAATCGAAGCCGCGATCCTCGAGGTCGGGCTTGGCGGGCGGCTCGACGCGGTCAACGTGCTCGACGCCGACTGCGCGGTGCTGACGAGCGTCGGCATCGACCATATCGACTACCTCGGGCCCGACCGCGAGGCGATCGGCCGCGAGAAGGCCGGCATCTTTCGCGCCGGCCGGCCGGCCGTCATCGCCGAGCCCGATCCGCCGCGTTCCGTGCTGCAGGCACCCGGGGAAAAGCTTCTGCTCGGCAAGCAATTTGGCTTCACGATCCAGGACCGGCAATGGACCTACTGGGGGCCGAAAGGTCAGAGGAGCGGGCTCGCTCATCCGGCGCTGCGCGGCGCCACGCAGCTGCGAAACGCGGCCGCGGCGCTCTGCGCGCTCGACGCGCTCCGGCTGCCGGTGGCGATGCAGGACGTGCGCCGCGGCCTCGCCGAAGTCGCGCTGCCGGCGCGCTTCCAGGTGCTGCCCGGCCGGCCGCAAGTGATCCTCGACGTCGCGCACAACGTGCAGGCCGCGCAGGTGCTCGCCGACAACCTCGCGGCGTCGGGCTTCGCGCCCGAGACCATCGCGGTGTGCGGCATGCTGCGCGACAAGGACGTCGCCGGCGTGCTGCGCGAGCTCGCGCCGCGCGTCACGCGCTGGCATCTCGCATCGCTGTCCGGGCCGCGCGGCACGAGCGCCGACGAGCTGGCAGCGAGTCTCGGAGAAGCCGCTGCGGAAAAATTCGCATCGCCGGTCGAAGCTTTCAAGGCAGCAAAAGCGCGCGCGGGCGAGGGTGATAAGATCGTCGTGTTCGGTTCGTTCCTGACCGTCGGCGAAGTGATGGCATGGCTGAAGAAAAACAAGACGTCGAAACGCTGAAGCGCAGGGGACGGAGGCGGCTCGTCGGCGCGGTCGCGCTGGTGCTCGCCGCGGTGATCGTTCTGCCGATGGTGTTCGACCCCGAGCCGCGCAGCAGCAGCTCGGCGGTGAGCACGCGCATTCCGGCTGAAGATGAAACGCCCTTTGCGCCGAAGCCCCCGGCGAAGAAGGCGGCACCGGCGCCGAAAGAGGAATTCGTGGTCCAGGTCGGTGCCTTCGCCAGCCCGCAGAGCGCGATCGCGAAGCTCGAGTCCGCGAAGCTTCCCTATTACACCGAAGCGATGCAGGGCAACCTGACGCGGGTGCGCGCCGGGCCGTTCGCCACGCGCGAGGCGGCCGAAAAGGCGCTCGAGCAGCTGAAGGGCCTCGGCTTCCAGCCCAGCGCGGTGGCGCCGAAGGCGGCCGGATGACCTGGCTCGACTACTTCGTGATCGCGGTGCTTGTGCTCTCGGTCGCCTGGGGGGCATGGCGCGGCCTGGTGCACGAAGTGCTCTCGCTCGCCGGCTGGATCATGGCGTTGCTTGCCGCCAATCTGCTCGCCGCGCCGCTTTCGGAGAGCTTTCCGGCCAACATGCGGCCGGAGTTTCGCGTCGTGGGCGCTTTCGTGCTGGTGTTCATTGCCACGCTCGTGCTGACAACGCTGCTCACGGCGCTCATCACCAAGTTCGTGCGGGTCTCGGTCCTGCAGAGCCTCGACCGCTGGCTCGGCGCGCTGTTCGGCCTGCTGCGGGGCCTGCTGGTCATCGTGGCGTTCGCAATCGTCGCCGGGTTGACCTCGCTGCCGACGATGCCGGTCTGGACCGGCTCGGCCACCGGCTACTCGCTCGCGCAGACGGTGATCCAGCTGCGACCCTGGCTGCCGCCAGCGCTCGCGAGTCGCCTGAAATATAATTAGCCCTTAACCACACCCGGGAACCTAGGGCAATACTCGTCCCATGTGCGGGATCCTCGGAATCGTCGCTCGTTCGCCCGTCAACCAGCTGCTCTACGACGGGCTCCTGCTGCTCCAGCACCGCGGACAGGACGCCGCCGGCATCGTCACGGGCGAGCACAACCGCATCCACATGTACAAGGCGCCGGGGACGGTGCGCGACGTGTTCCGCACGCGCAACATGCGCTCGCTGCCGGGCAACGTGGGCATCGCGCACTGCCGCTACCCCACCGCGGGCTCGGCCTTCAACGCCGCCGAGGCGCAGCCCTTCTACGTCAACTCGCCCTTCGGCATCGTGCTCGGCCACAACGGCAACCTGACGAACTCCGATCTGCTCAAGGACGAGATGTTCCGCGCCGACCGGCGGCACATCAATACCGGCTCCGACTCGGAAGTGCTGGTGAACGTGCTGGCGCACGAGCTGGAGAAGGCCTCGGTCAAGCTGCGCCTGGATCCGCCGTCGATCTTCGCCGCGGTGTCCGCCGTGCACCGCCGCGTGCGCGGCGCGTACGCGGTGGTGGCGATGATCGCCGGCTACGGGGTGCTCGCGTTCCGCGACCCGTTCGGCATCCGCCCGGCGGTCATCGGCTACAACGAGACCAACGCTGGCACGGAATACATGGTGGCCTCCGAGTCGGTCGCGGTCGACGCGCTGGGGTTTCGCGTGCTGCGTGACATCGGGCCCGGCGAAGCGGTGTTCTTCGACGACGACGGCAAGTTCTACGCCCAGCAGTGCGCGCCGCACGCGAGCCTGAACCCGTGCATCTTCGAGTACGTGTACCTGGCGCGGCCCGATTCGCTGATCGACGGCGCCTCGGTTTACGAGTCGCGCCTGAACATGGGCGAGAAGCTCGCGCACAAGATCCGCGGCCACTACCGCCACCTGCAGGTCGACGTGGTGATCCCGATCCCGGACTCGAGCCGGCCCTCCGCGCTGCAGCTCGCCGCCGGCCTCGGCGTCCCGTACCGAGAGGGCTTCGTCAAGAACCGCTACATCGGCCGCACCTTCATCATGCCCGGCCAGGCGGTACGCACGCGCTCGGTGCGCCAGAAGCTGAACCCGATGGCGATGGAGTTCGCCGGCAAGAACGTGCTGCTGGTCGACGACTCGATCGTGCGCGGCACCACGAGCCGCGAAATCGTGCAGATGGCGCGGGAGTCAGGCGCCCGCCGGGTGTTCTTCGCCTCGGCGGCGCCGCCGGTGCGCTTCCCCAACGTATATGGCATCGACATGCCGACGCGCGCCGAGCTGATCGCCGCGCACCGCAGCGAGGCGGAGGTAGCGGGCGAGATCGGCGCCGACGCGCTCATCTACCAGGACCTCGACGCCCTCAAGGACGCGGTGCGGCGCTGCAACCCGAAGCTCACCAGCTTCGAGACCTCCTGCTTCGACGGCCACTACATCACCGGCGACATCACCACCGACTACCTACGCTCGATCGAGATCCGGCGGCACGCGAAGCGCGACTCGGGCGACGACGAGGCGCCTCAGCTAGACCTGAATTTGGCTGCCTGATATAGTTATTTCCGCCGCGCCGATTTGAAGGGCCACAGCTTGCGGGCGCGTAATAAATCCAGCTAAAGCGTGCCGAGGAGAACCCGGTCCGCTGCACAGAGGCCCGGGTTTTTTTATGTCCAAAGATCTCGAGCTGGCAACCAAGGGCGTGCGCGCCGGAACGGCGCGCACCGAGTTCCAGGAGCACTCCGAGGCGCTGTTCCTGACCTCGAGCTTCGTCTTCAAGAACGCCAAGCAGGCCGCGGCGCGCTTCGCCGGCGAGGATGCCGGCATGGTGTACACGCGCTACACCAACCCGACGGTGTCGATGTTGCAGGACCGGCTCGCGGCGCTCGAGGGCGCCGAGAGCTGCGTCGCCACTGCCTCAGGCATGTCGGCGATCCTGACCACCATGATGGTGCACCTCAAGAGCGGCGACCACGTGGTGTGCTCGAACGCGGTGTTCGGCGCGACCATCCAGCTCTTCAACTCGATCCTGTCGCGCTTTGGCGTCGAGACCACCTACGTCTCGCCGACCCGGCCCGACGACTGGCGCGCGGCGGTGCGCAAGAACACGCGGCTGTTCTTTCTCGAGACCCCGTCCAATCCGCTGACGGAAGTGTCCGACATCGCCGCGCTGTCCGAGATCGCACGGAAGGCGAAAGCGCTGCTTGCCGTGGACAACGTGTTCTGCACCCCGGCGCTGCAGCGCCCGCTCGAGCTCGGCGCCGACCTCGTGATCCACTCGGCCACCAAGTACCTCGACGGTCAGGGCCGGGTGATCGCCGGCGCGATCGCCGGCTCGAAGGCGCTGGTCGGCGACCCGATGACGGTCTTCCTGCGCACGGCCGGGCCCACGCTTTCCCCGTTCAACGCCTGGGTGGTGCTGAAAGGCCTCGAGACACTGGCGCTGCGCATGCGAGCGCAATCCGAAGCGGCGCTAGAGCTGGCGCGCTGGCTCGAGCAGCATCCCAGGGTGTCGAAGGTCCATTACCCGGGGCTGGAATCGCATCCGCAGCACGCGCTGGCGAAGCGCCAGCAGCTCGCCGGCGGCTCGGTGGTCTCGTTCGAGGTGAAAGGCGGCCGTGCCGCGGCATGGCGCGTGATCGATTCCACGCGGCTCGTGTCGGTGACCGCGAACCTGGGCGACGTGAAGACCACCATCATCCATCCCGCGACCACTACGCATGGCAGGATATCGCCCGAAGCGCGCGCGGCGGCCGGCATCGCTGACGGTCTGATACGCGTCGCAGTCGGCCTGGAGGCGGTGTCAGACCTGAAACAGGATTTGGAGCGAGGACTGGAGGCCGAGTAGCCCGCGCCGCCCGGCTGGCGCTCGTTGCCGCGGCCTACTTCGGCGCGGCCAAGCTCTCCCTGCTGGTGGCGATCCCGCCGGGCTACGCCACGGCGGTGTGGCCGCCTTCCGGCATCGCGGTCGCCGCGCTGCTTCTCGGCGGCAGGCGGCTCTGGCCCGCGGTTTGGGCGGGAAGCTTCGCCGCCAACCTGACCATCGACTGGGCGCTAGTCGCCTCGGTCATTATCGCCACCGGCAGCGCGCTGCAGGCCGTGGTGCTGAGCACGCTGCTGGAGCGGCACGTCAACATCCAGTACCGCTTCCGCAGCATCGAAGAGGTCCTGAAGTTCGTCCTGGTGGCGGCGCTCGGTGCGATCATCGCGCCGACGTTCGCGTTGCTGCCGCTCGCGTTGCTCTACCGCATGCCGCTCGAGGAGCTGATCGGCAACTGGTCGACCTGGTGGCAGGGCGACGCCTGCGGCGTGCTGATCTTCGCGCCGCTGATCCTCACCTGGTTCGATCCCCGTCCGCCGGTGGCGACGCCGCGCCGGCTCGCGGAGGCGGCGCTATTCGCGATCCTGCTGGTGTTCTCGGCCCACGTGGTATTGAGCGCGGGATTCGCGCGCACCTTCCTGATTGTGCCGTTCGTGGTCTGGGCCGCGTTCCGCTTCGGCCAGCGGGGCGTGACGGCGGTGGTGGCCGTAGTGTGCGCGATGGCGCTCTGGTACACGCTCGGCGAAACGCGCGGGCCGTTCGCCGCGCCGCCGCTGCACGAGTCGCTGCTGCTCCTGCTGCTCTTCGTCGCCACCCTGGTGTTCACCGGGCTCGCGCTCGGCGCGGTATTCGCCCAGCTCGAGCGCGCGATGGTTGAGCTCGAATCGCGCGTGCAGAGCCGCACCGCCGAGCTCGAGCAGGCCAAGGTCGCCGCCGAGAAGGCGAACGACGCCAAGTCGCAGTTCCTCGCCAACATGTCGCACGAGCTGCGCACGCCGCTCAACAGCCTGCTCATCCTCGCGCGCCTGCTCGCCGACAACCCGGGCGGCAAGCTCGACGCGAAGCAGGTGAAGTTCGCGCAGACCATCCACGCCTCGGGCCTCGATCTGCTTTCGCTCATCAACGACCTGCTGGACCTCGCGAAAATCGAGTCGGGCGCGGTGACCGCGCTGCACGTCGCGCCCGCGCGCTTCGCCGACCTGCGCGACGACCTCGAGCGCACGTTCCGCCAGGTCGCACAGGACAAGCGCCTCGAGTTCGCCATCAGCATCGATCCGGCGTTGCCCCCGACGCTGCGCACCGATGCGACGCGATTGAAGCAGGTGCTCAAGAACCTGCTCGCCAACGCGTTCAAGTTCACCAACGGCGGCGGCGTCACTTTGCGCATCGCGCCCGGGGCGCCCGGCACGGCGGCGTTCGCCGTGAGCGACACCGGCATCGGCATCGCGCCCGACAAGCTGGAAGTGATCTTCGAGGCTTTTCGCCAGGCCGACGCCAGCACGAGCCGCCTCTACGGCGGCACCGGGCTCGGCTTATCGATTAGCCGCCAGCTCGCGCGGTTGCTCGGCGGCGAGCTCAGCGTGGCGAGCACGCCCGGGCGGGGCAGCACCTTTACGCTCGTCGTACCGCTTGCCGACCAGCGCACCACGCTGCCGGCCTGAGAGCGCGAACCCGGCGGCGAGCGCGGCAAAGACCGCGAACATCCCGCACGGCGAGAGGTACGCCTCGAAGCCCGGGCGGAAGCGCCGGCTGACGACATAGTAGTCCACCACGTAGGCGATGGCCGTGATGGCCGAAGCGGTGAGCAGGGAGCCCGCGTTTTTTTCAATGCCAGTTCGTGGAACACCGCCCACCACACGGACGCGGCAGTGTGTATACCCAGGCCGAGCAGCGTATTGCGACCTGCGTCGCCGTCGTGCGCCGGGGGGTCGCCGCCGTCGTAGATGTGCCCGATGGCGAGGCAATTGCGCCGAGGACTCCGGTGCGGAGAGTTTTCGCGAGCAGCCTAGGCCCCGCTGATGCCGCGGGCTGTTCTATGCCATCTCTCCCGCCAGCTCCTCCTTGCGGGCGCGCATGCGCTCGCCGAGCGCGGCGAGGTCGAGCTTCGCCTTCTTGGCCGCGGGGAACATCTCGCTCTGCTCTTCCTTGATGTGGTGGCGCACGTACTCACCCAGCACCGTGAAGGTGGCGAAGTAGTTCGGATCGTCCATGCCCATGTTCTCGAGCTGGTCGATCAGCATGCGGGCGGTCTCGTGCTCGACCGCCGCCTCGTTCATCAGGTCCTCGTCCTCGATCGCCTCGCGTACTGCCGGGTAGAACACCTCCTCCTCGAGGGTGGTGTGGATCTTGAGCTCCTCGCACACCGCCTCGATCAGCCGGCGGCAGGCCTCGGCGTCGTGCCGGTCCATCTTCTCGAACTCCTTGAAGGCCTTCTCGACCTTGTCGTGGTCCTGCTTTAGCATGTCGATCGCGTCCACGGTGGTCTTGGTGCGGCTCGTCGGCACGGCGGCTTCCTTTCGCTTTCCGGTGGTAGGTGAAACCGGGCCCAGCAAGAAAGGGTCCTGACTCCTTGTTTGCTAGAAACGCACCAATCGAGGAGTCTTGCGGGCAACCTCGAGATAGCCGCCGCGCCCGTACCAGTCGGGCAGCACCCAGCGCTCGCAGCGCTCGCCGTCCACCTCGAGCGCGTGCCGGCCGGGGCGGTGGGTGTGGCCATGGATCAAACGGCGCACGCCATGGCGGCGCAGCGCGTCGCGCACCGCAGCATCGTTCACGTCCATGATCTCGGCGGTCTTGCCCTGGACCACCTCCTTGCTCCGCTCGCGCATCTGCAGGATGGCGAGGCGGCGCTCGGGGAGCGACTTGGCGAGAAAGGCAGCCTGGAAGGCGCGATCCCGCGCCTTGCGGCGCCAGGCCTGATACTCGACGTCGTCGGTGCACAGCGTGTCGCCGTGCACCAGCAGCGTTTTTTCACCCTGGATCGTGTCGACCGTGGGGTCCTTAAGCAGGCGGGCGCCGGTCGCGGCGCAGAAGCGCTCGCCGATGAGGAAATCACGGTTGCCGTGCATCAGGCTGAGCCGGACGCCTCTTTTCGAGATCTCCCGCAGCAGCCCCACGATTACCGCGTTGAACGGCTCGCCGAGGTCGTCGTCGCCGATCCAGTACTCGAAGAAGTCGCCGAGGATGTAGAGCGCCTCGGCGCCGCGCGCCTTTTCCTCGAGGAAGGCGATGAAGCGCTCGTTCGCCTCCGGCCGCTCCTCGGTGAGGTGGAGGTCGGAGATGAAGAGCGCGGACACCTACTTCTTGGGTTGCACGAGCGTCATCGATTCGATGACCACCGGCGTGCGCGGCACGTTCTGGTGCATTCCCTGGTTGCCGGTCGGCACGCCGACGATCTTATTCACCACGTCCATGCCTTCCACGACCTTGCCGAACACGGTGTAGCCGTTGCCGTCCTGGCCGGGATAGTTGAGGAAGTCGTTCTTGCTCACGTTGATGAAGAACTGCGCGGTCGCCGAGTTCGGGTCGCCGGTGCGCGCCATGGCGAGCGTGCCGACGTCGTTCTTCAGGCCGTTCTTGGACTCGATCGGAATCGGCGGGCGCGTGGACTTTTGCGCCATGTTCGCCGTCATGCCGCCGCCCTGGATCATGAAGCCCGGGATCACGCGGTGGAAGATCGTGCCGTTGTAGTGCCCGTCGCGCACGTACTGCAGGAAGTTCTCGACGCTCTTCGGCGCCTTGGCCGGATAGAGCTCAAGGCGGAGGTTGCCCATGCTGGTGCGCACGTCGACCTGCGGATCGGCCGCGAGCGCGTTCGGCACCACGGCGGCGGTCGACAGAATGACTAGGTGTTTGAGTTTCATCCTGCTCCTTGCTGTTGGCGGGGCTTCAACCGCTCCCCTCGTAAATGATTTTCCAGCTCGACGAAGTCGCGGCTATGCCAGTCGGCACGCCATTGCTCGCGCGCGGGCGACGGCCAATCTCAGCATTGTGCTAATATTTTCAAGGCCCTACGAAAGCATCGGCATTCTAGACCAATCCTGAAGATCTTCAACTCCCTCGGCAGGGCAAAACAGGAATTCGTGCCCCTGCGGCCGGGCGAAGTGCGCATGTACGTCTGCGGCATCACCGTTTACGACTACTGCCACCTCGGCCACGCGCGCATGCTGGTGGTGTTCGACATGGTGCGCCGCTGGCTGCGCGCGAGCGGCTATCGCCTGACGTACGTGCGCAACATCACGGATATCGACGACAAGATCATCCGCCGTGCCCGGGAAAACGGCGAGCCGATCGAGGCCCTCACCGGGCGCTTCATCCGCGCGATGGACGAAGACTGCGCGGCGCTCGGCGTCGAGAAGCCCGACCACGAGCCGCGCGCCACGCAGTACGTCCCCGAGATGGCCGAGCTCATTGGCAGGCTGCAAGCGAAGCAGCTCGCCTACCGCGCCGCCTCGGGCGACGTGAACTATGCGGTGCGGCGCTTTCCCGGCTACGGCAAGCTGTCG
>DASRIR010000389.1:0-17602 GCA_035649875.1 Burkholderiales bacterium
AACGTGCAGGCGAAATTGGTAGCGCTCGAGGACGGCAGCGGCATCCCCTACGACTACCTCGTCGTCGCCACCGGCGCGGCGCACAGCTATTTCGGCCGCGACGAGTGGGCGCCGTTCGCGCCCGGCCTGAAAACGCTCGCCGATGCGATCGAGATCCGCCGCCGCGTGCTGCTCGCCTTCGAGCGCGCCGAGCGCGAGGCCGACGCAGCGCGCCGCGCCGCCTGGCTCACCTTCGTCGTGATCGGCGGCGGCGCCACCGGGGTCGAGCTCGCCGGCACGTTTGCCGAGATCGCGCGCCATACGCTGCGCGGCGAGTTCCGCCGCATCGACCCGCACAGCGCGCGCGTGGTGCTGGTGGAAGGCACCGAGCGCGTGCTGCCCTCCTACCCGCCCGACCTCTCGCGCAAAGCGCAGCTCCAGCTCGAGCGCCTCGGCGTCACGGTGTGGCCGAACCGCATGGTGACGCGCGTCGACGCGGACGGCGTGCAGATGGGTGCCGAGCGTCTTTCCGCGCGCACCGTGGTGTGGGCCGCCGGCGTGGCGGCTTCGCCGCTCGGCGCGAGCCTCGGCGCGCCGCTCGACCGCGTCGGGCGCGTGCGCGTCGCGCCCGACCTCTCAGTGCCCGAGCATCCCGAGATCTTCGTCGCCGGCGACCTCGCCGCGGTCGACGGGGTGCCCGGCATCGCGCCCGCGGCCAAGCAGATGGGCAGGCATGCCGCGAAGAACATCATTTCCCTGTTGCGCCAGGGGAAAACCAGGCCCTTCCGCTATCGCGACTACGGACAACTCGCCACCATCGGCCGCAATGCCGCGGTGGTGGAGATGGGCAAGCTCAAGCTCGCGGGCTTCCCCGCCTGGCTGGTGTGGCTGGTCGCCCACATCTACTTCCTCATCAACTTCCGCAACCGCGTGATCGTGATGATCGACTGGGGCTGGGCGTACTTCACCTACCAGCGCTCCGCGCGCATCATGATCCGGGGCGAATGAAGCGCTAGAGCCCGGCCACCGTCGCGCCCCCGGTCTGCTCGGCGATGCGGGCCGCATAGCGCGCCGCCTTGGCCTTGTCTCCGGCGCGCTCCGCCGCGCGCGCGGCGCCGGCGAAGGCGCGCAATCGGTTCGGATCGCGCTCGAGCACCGTTTCATACTCGCGCAGCGCCGCTGCGGCGTCGCCTGATTCGAGCGTGATCGCGGCGAGCATCTCGCGCGCCGGCACCAGCCGGCCGGGCGTGACCACGTGCTTCTCCAGCCGGTCCTCGCGGTCGGCCGCCGCGCGCAGGGTAGAGGTGCAAGGCGCCCGGTTGCCCTCCGCGCAGGATGCAAGGCCGCGCACGACCTCGGCCTGGATCGAGATTTCCTCCACCCAGTAGCCGATCTTGCGCTCCGCCGCGACGTCGCGCAGCTTCTCGAGGCGGGCAAGCTCGGCACGCGCGCCAGCCGCGTCGCCGCTCATCGCCGCACCGATGCCGCGCGCATAGGCGTTGATCGACTCGGATTGCGGATACTTGGCCCAGGGATAGGGCGCGCCGGGAGCGAGCTCCACCTTGGCAGCGTCCTTCCAGGCTGCACGCTCGAGCGCGATGCGCGCAGGCATCGCGGCATAGGCGTAAGCCGCGGCGAAATGATCCACGCGCGCCGGATTGCCGAATGCCTCGGCGATCACCTTGCGCGCGGCGCCATCCTCGCCGAGCTGCAGGTGCGCGTAGACCATGTAGTCGTACGCGTGCCACTTGTCGAAGGTCTTGTCGGTGGCGGAATTCGCCGATGCGCGGTTGGAGCGCACCGACTCCTTCCAGGCGCCGACGCGCGTGAAGATGTGCGACGGCATGTGCAGTGCGTGCGGCGCGTCCGGCGCGATCTTGTCGTAGCGCCGCGCGGCGTCGAGACCATGCTTGGCGATCGGCGGATAGTCGTAGCTGTGAATGAGGTAGTGCGCTACGCCCGGATGCTCGGGCTGCTGCTTGAAGATCGGCTCGAGCACCGCCGCCGCCTTAAGCTGCTTGGTGTACTGGCGGTCGGTCGGATCGAAGTTGGCCGACAGCACGAGCGCGTAGAGCACGGCCGCTTCCTTGTCCTGCGGGTAGCGGTTCATCATCTGCTCGAGGGCGCCCTCGAGCGCCGTGGCGCGCGTGCGGTGATCGCGCTTGTCGGCGTCTCGGAAGAACACGGCGAGCGCATCGACGTAGTCGCGCTCGCGCTGCGATTTCAGGCCGGTCTTGCGCGCGGCGTCGAGGATATCCGGTCCCTGGGCGAGGGTCGCGGCCGAGATCGTGCCCGGCCAGGTGAATGGGTTGTCGAGGCTCGCTAGCGCCCGCGCCCAGTGCGCCATGCCGCAGGACGGGTCGGCTTTGAGCACGCCCTCGAGCGGCTCGCGAATGTGCTGCCAGGCGAACGAGTGGTAGTAGGCCATGGCGAGGTTGAACTCGCGCTGGGCCGCGGCGTTGCACTCCACGGGAAAATCGACCTTGCCGAGCCGCGTGTGCCCTTCGTGCGAATCCTGGGTTGCGCAACCTGCGGCGACGAGTGAAATGGCGGCGGCCGCCGCCAATGCGGATGGCATGCGTTTCATGGCACCTCCGTATGCGTTGAAGACCTGCCCGCTGCCGAAGCTACGCCGCTTCGGCAGCGTTGTCACCGGTAATCTGCACCCCGCCTACTTAACCTCGATCACACCTTTCATGCTGGGGTGCAGCCCGCAGATGTAGTTGTACTCGCCGGGCTTGTCGATCGTCAGCGAGGCTTTCTGGCCGCGCAGGAAGACTTCGGTGCGCGGGCCGTTGGCCACCGTGATCTGGTGCGGAGTGTCGTCGCTGTTGAAGAACACCAGCGCCTTGCCCGCCATCGCGCCGATCTTCGCCGGCAGGAAGGCGAACGAGGCGATCTTCACGTCGCCCGTGGCGTCTCCCTTTTTTCCCTTGACCAGCGTCTGCTTCTCCGACGGGAAGCTGCCGTTCAGCTTGGCGAGCGAAATCACGAAGTCCTGCTTGGCGTGCGGCAGATGGCAGGTAAAGCAGGCCTTGTTGTTGGCGTTTCCCTTGGGGTTGGGCTGGCCGTCGGCAGTGAACACCGCGTATTCCCACTCGCCGTTGCGCGGCCAGTCCGAGGGATAGTCCGAGCCCCAGCCGCGCTGCTTCTCCATCACCGTATGCGCGAGGACGTCCTTCTTGATGAAGCGGCCGTTGGAGTCCTTGAGCGGGACGCCGTTTGCGTCCTGCTCCACGCTCCATTGCACGAGCGTGAGCACGGTGCCGTATGGTATCGGCTGGCCCTTGCGCACCGCCTCGATGGCGGCGGGCGTGGCATAGAGCTCGCGGTACTGCTTGTTGTCGGGGCGGTCGAGCGTCTGGTAGAGCACGCCCTTCAGGTAATCGGACGGAAACTTGATCTTCTCGGGCCCGGCGAGAACCACGCCGGGGACAACGCAAGCCAGCAACAATGCGATCTTTTTCATTCCCCTTCCTCCGTAGTCACTGCCAAAGCCAGGCGGCTCCACGCACCCCGCTCGAATCGCCGTGCACCGGCGGCGCGAGGCGCGTCGCCACCCGGTCGGAAAACACATGGCGGCCCCAGAGCCGCGGCACCTCAGTGTACAGCCGCGACACGTTCGACATTCCGCCGCCCAGCACGATCACTTCGGGGTCGAGCACGTTGATCACCGAGGCGAGCGACCGCGAGAGCCGTTCCACGTACCGCTCAAGCGACTGATCTCCAAGAGAAACGATTTCCTCCGCGGACAGCCGTTGCCCCGTGGCCTGCTCATGGTCGCGCGAGAGGCCCGGACCTGACAGGTAGGTCTCGATACAGCCTTTACGGCCGCAGTAGCAATCCGGATGCGGGAGGTCGACCGCGGTCGGAGCGGGCAGCGGGTTATGGCCCCATTCCCCGGCGATGGCGTTGGCGCCGGTCAGGACCTTGCCGCCGATCACGATCCCTCCGCCCACCCCGGTCCCCAGGATCACCCCGAAGACCGAGTGCGCACCCTTCCCCGCTCCATCCACCGCTTCCGACAGCGCAAAGCAGTTGGCGTCGTTCTCCAGCCTTACGGGTCGGCCGAGCGCCTTCTCGAGATCGTCCTTGAGCGGCTTGCCGATCAGCCACGTCGAGTTTGCGTTCTTTACGAGCCCGGTGACCTGCGACGGCGCTCCCGGGATCCCCACGCCGACCGTGCCGGATCCGGCTTCCGCGACCAGCGCCTTGACCGCCTGGATCGTCGCGGCGTAATCGCCGCGCGGCGTGGGAACCCGCTTGCGAAAAACCTCACGGCCGTGCGGATCGAGCGCGAGCGCCTCGGTCTTGGTGCCGCCCAGGTCAATCCCGATGCGTAACTTCATGACTTCTCACGCATCACCAATCGGATCGGATCAGCGGCCGAATCGCACCCCTGCGGTCTTGAGGACGTTGATCGCCAGGCTTAGGTGCATGGACTGCATGCAGAGCCCTTCGTACTCGATGCCTTTGGGCGTTCGCAAAACAGTCGCGCCGCGTTGAAAAGCGCCATGGAGAAGATCGATAGGCGGTATAGGTTTCGGGCCTTCTTTATTATGCGCACCGACGCCGTACACCGGCGCCACGTTTGCAATCGCGTGGGCGATGTCATTCGCTTGCGAGTTATCCGCCAGCGCGATGTCCGCGCCCATCACCTGCCTGTACACGATCACCACCGCGTTAGAAAGCGGCACCAGCTCGCTGTCCTGCTTCTTGTTATCCATATCTCCCCTCCCGCGTTCCCCTGAACAGCATACTGCCGAGGGATGTCGTTGCGGGGGTATGTGGTGTCTCTCCAACAATGCGAGGTGAAGGTCATTTGTCTCGCGCGGATGTTTCTTTACGGTCCGCCGCGTAGTTCAGATGGAACATGCGTTGCACCGATCGGCGGCACGCGGATTGCTGCGCCGTAACAGGGCGCCACGCAGCGAAGCAGTAGCCGCGACCTCTCGGTGTACGGCCTTACTCGCCAGCGCGGCGCCCGCTCGCGGGCAGCCCAGGTTAACTATGCTTTAACGCTGCAGCCGTTCCGCAGATCGATGAGGCGCAAGAAGACGTCCGCTGGCGGACGAGCTTTGCCCTCGGCCCACCGATACAGATCCTCGGCATCCACGTCGAGCATAAGGGCCAGGTCCACGGCCCCGTAGTAGTCAACCAACTGCAAAATCGTTGCGGAGAAGAATTCGTTGTCCAGCACCATGCAATCAGAAATGCAATGCACGTGCCACCGGTGCGGCGCCGCTCGGACCAAATGAACGTTGCGACGCACACGAAAACAAGACGCGAAAGCTGACTACACGAGTAGCTACACCGCCAATCCTGATTGGTTCCGGCGGCCTATCCGCGCCGTCCTTCGCGACAAGATGCGGCGCAGCGACGCGCGGAACATGCGCGGGATGAAGTTCACGCTCTACTACAGCAGCGCGCCCGCGCCGAACCCCATGACGCGCGAGCAGCGGGCGTGCGGCTCGACGCGATGGAGATCGGCCGGCGCTGCGAGCCGATCCTCGAGCTGCTAAGACGACCGCCCGTTTCGGGCCAGCCCACCTACTGGCTATGTCGGCCTGCGTCCGCGACGCGAATCCAGGCCTCGAGTTCCGTGCCATGCCATAAACCCAGCAATCCTAAAACCAAGGCTTACTTGGCTGTGCGCAGATAGTCGATGATGTCCGCGCGATCTTGTGGCGAAGGCACCGAGAAGCCCATCTTCTGCCCGGGGATTGCGGCCTCGGGATTTGCGAGCCAGCGATCCAGGGTTTTTTCATTCCAGATCACTCGAGAGGATTTCAGGGCCGGCGAATAGTCGTATCCTCCCGCCGCGCCCGCCTTGCGGCCGAACACGCCGCGGTGCGCGGGGCCTGCGCGGTTCTCCTCGATCGAATGGCAGCCGCCGCAGCGGCTCTCGTAGAGCTGCTTGCCGCGCCCGGCGTCCGCCGCGTGGGAGAAAACGGCCTGCGCGGCCAGAAGCACCGCGCAAGCCGTGGGGAGAAGCGACTTCACGCGCCGAACGGCATGCCGCCGGCGGGCAGCGCCCGGCCGAGCGCGTTGTTGAGGATGGTCCAATGCATCACCTCGTCGGCGGCGAGGCGCGCGGCAACCTGCGCGAGGTTCCGATCCCGGAACGAGGGAATGACGCCGAGGTAGGCATTGGTCGCCCCGAGCTCCAGGCGCGCGGCGAGATCGAGCACGTCATTCTGGTTTTTCAGCGTTTCGGCCTTGAGCGCTTTGGCGTATTCAGCGAGCGTTCTTGGCTGCACCGGCTTGCCGCCCATCTTGCGGATCGCGCCCGCGAGCGTGTCCGCGTGCTCCTTGTGGTCATTCTGGAAACGTACCGCGACGTCCAGCACCGGTTTCTGCAGCAGGCCGCTCTGCGCGCCGAGCGTGTAGGCGTTGATGCCCTCCCACTCGAGACCGAGCGCCACGTTGAGGATGTTCAGGTCCTGCGGGCTGCCCTCCCCTTGGGCGAGCGCCTCGCGTCCCGCGAGCAACGCCACCGCGACCGCGGACAGCTTCGCCGCGCTACCGACAAAACCACGTCTGCTTCCGTTCATTTCGGCTCCTTGGTTGGCAAATGCGCAAGTGCGCATGCCGCCACATACGAGGCGGCGCAAGGCGCGGATTCGACAGGAAGGACAGGCGAAACTGGCTGCATCCGGCGCGACGCCGGCTGCGTATTACTTTTCTTCGGCTACGGCACCGACTCGAATTTCAGCCGCTTGATGCGGTCCATGTTCACGCCCTCGATGCGGATGAGCTGCGTGGGTCCGCGCCGGCGCGGCGAGTGCAGGTCGCCCTCGTTGTAGACGTACGCGGTGCCGGGCGTGAGCTTGTAGGTGCGCACCGCTCGCGCCTTGCCGGGCTTGCCCTCGGCCGGCGCCGCGACCAGCGCATAGTCGGTCATCTCCGTTTCCCCCTTCGCCTGGCCGTAGATCGCCCACGAGGGCCCGTGATCGTGCGGCGCCGAATCCTTCGCCGACTTGTAGCTGTGCGCGAGCAGGCAGAAGCCGAGCGCGGGATCTTCGTACAGCACCTGGCGCTCCGGGGTCTTTTCGTTGAGGTTGTTCGAAACGAACGCCGGATCGCGCAGCAGCTCTTCGAGCCGCATGCAGATCTTGCGCCGGCCCGACGGCCCGGGCTCGGAGGTGAGGATGGTGCGGCACTCGGCGGCGAATTGCTGAATCGTAGGCGTCATGGCGCGATTATGCGGCCGGCAAGGGCACGGGCGCTCATTAGAATAGAAGCGGGAGGGAGCCAGCTGCAGAACTTCGGTGCATTCGACTACGTGATCATCGGCGCGGGCAGCGCCGGCTGTCTTCTAGCGAACAGGTTAAGCAAAAGTCCCGAAACCAAGGTTCTGCTGCTCGAAGCCGGCGGCAAGGACGACTGGTTCTGGATCGACATCCCGGTCGGCTACCTGTACACCATCGCCAACCCGCGCACCGACTGGTGCTACAAGACCGAGCCCGACGAGCACCTCGCCGGGCGCTCGATCCACTACGCGCGGGGACGCGTGCTCGGCGGCTGCTCGTCGATCAACGCCATGATCTACATGCGCGGCCAGAAAGAGGACTGGGACCATTGGGCCTCCCTCGGCAACCGCGGCTGGGCGTGGGACGAGGTCTTACCCCTGTTTCTTTCTCTCGAGGATTACGAACACGGGCCGGTGGATGGCTACGGCGCCGGCGGCGAGGTGCGCATCGAGGACCCGCGGGTGCGCTGGGACATCATCGACGCCTGGCGCGAGGCCGCGGCGCAGTGCGGCATCCCGCCGGTCAAGGTGTTCAACCGCGGCGACAACTTCGGCTGCGCCTACTTCCAGATGAACCAAAAGCGCGGCCGGCGCTGGAGCGCGACCAACGCTTTCCTGCGCCCGGTGCTGCACCGTGCGAACTTGACCGTCATGACCCATGCCTCTGTCCGGCGGCTGAATCTCGAGGGCCGGCGCTGCAAGGGGCTGGAGTTCGTCCATCGCGACCAGAAGTTCACGGTCGAGGCCAAGGAAACGGTCCTCGCTGCCGGTGCCATCGGCTCCCCGCAGCTGCTGCAGGTGTCGGGGATCGGAAATGGCGAGCATCTTGGCCGCCATGGCATCTCAGTAGTGCATCACCTTCCGGGCGTGGGCGAGAACCTGCAGGACCACCTCCAGATCCGCATGCAGTACAAGGTGAGGAACGTGAAGACGCTGAACGGCATCGCCAACAGCCTGTGGGGCAAGGCCGCGATGGCGCTCGAGTACTTCGCGTTCCGCACCGGGCCGCTCACCATGCCGCCGTCGCAGGCCGGCGCGTTCGCGAAGAGCGACCCCTCGCAGCCTACGCCCAACATCGAGTGGCACGTCCAGCCGCTCTCGCTCGACAAGTTCGGCGATCCCTTGCACAGCTTCCCGGCCATCACGCCGAGCGTCTGCAACTTGCGGCCGGTGTCGCGCGGCTGGGTGCGAATCAAGTCCCCGGACGCGTCTGCCTATCCCGAGATCAGGCTCAACTACCTGCAGGCCGAAGAAGACCGGAAGGTGGCGGTGGATGCGATGCGCTTCACGCGCCGGATCATGGCCGCAAAGGCGCTGGCGAAATACGAACCGGAGGAGTACCGGCCGGGGGCAGGAATCCAAGCGGATGAAGCGCTGGCGCGCGCCGCGGGCGAGCTCGGGACGACCATTTTCCATCCGGTGGGCACCTGCAAGATGGGCAAAGACCCCATGGCGGTGGTGGATGACGAGCTGCGCGTGCACGGCGTCGAGCGCCTGCGCGTCGCCGATGCCTCGATCTTTCCGCGCATCACCTCCGGCAACACGAACGCCCCGACCTACGTGATCGCGGAGAAGGCTGCGCGGACGATCTTGAAACCTTAGAATCTGCCCCAACTCTAAGCGGTCGATAAAGGAGAACAAATGAAGCGCATCTTCCTCTTCCTCGCCACCAACGTCGCGGTGCTGGTGGTGCTCTCGATCATCATCAACATCTTCGGGCTCGACCGGTGGCTGACGGCGGAGGGCATCGACTACACGGCGCTGCTGGTCTTTTCGGCGGTGGTCGGCTTCGCCGGCTCGATCATCTCGCTCCTGATTTCGAAGCCGATGGCCAAGATGAGCACCGGCGCGCGGGTGATCGACGGCTCGGAAGGGTCGACTCAGTTCTGGCTGGTCGACACGGTGCGCAAGCTCGCCGAAAAAGCCGGCATCGGGATGCCGGAAGTCGCGATCTTCGAGGGCGCCCCCAACGCCTTCGCCACCGGCGCGTTCAAGAACTCGGCGCTGGTCGCGGTTTCCACCGGCCTGCTCGAGAGCATGAGCAAGGAAGAGGTGGAGGCGGTGCTCGGCCACGAGGTGGCGCACGTCGCCAACGGCGACATGGTCACCCTCACCCTGATCCAGGGCGTGGTGAATACGTTCGTGATCTTCCTCTCGCGAATCATCGGCATGATCGTCGACAAGGCGATCTTCCGCACCGAGCGCGGCGTCGGCCCGGGCTTCTTCATCGCCTCGCTGGTGGCGCAGATCGTGCTCGGCATCCTCGCCTCGGCGATCGTCGCCTGGTTCTCGCGCCAGCGCGAGTTTCGCGCCGACCGCGGCTCGGCCCAGCTCATGGGCACCCCGCGGCCGATGATCTCCGCGCTCGCGCGCCTGGGCGGCGTGCAAACCGCGGAGCTGCCGCAGTCGTTCAAGGCGTCCGGCATCGCTCCGGGACTCTCGAAGCTGGCCGGACTGTTCGCCAGCCACCCGCCGATCGAGCAGCGCATCGCCGCGCTGCAGGCGCGAGCCTGAGAAGAACCGGGGTCAGACCCCAACCCGAAAATCGAGGTCTGACCGCGACCGTCTAGTGCATGATCGGCGCGAGCGCCGCGCCGATCCGCTGCATCTGCACCTCGGTCGTCATGCCGCCGAGGATCTTCTGGAAGCGCGGCTCTTCCACGCCTGAGACGATGTACTGCCAGCGGTAGGCGTACAGCACGCCCTCGCGAATCTTCTGCGCTTGCGCGGCCGAGTACGGCCCGCGGCACACCTTGAGGAAATAGTCGACGTCGTCCTTCGCCTGCGCCTGCAGCATGCCGTCGACCGCGCCAACCAGGGCGATCAGGTCGTCGACCGCGGCGTCGCGCTGCGCGGCCGTCAGGCGCGCGTCCTCGCGCCGCCACTCCAGCTCGTCGAGGATCGCATGCTGCGACTCCTCCTTCCAGTGGAACAGGAACACGTCCTTGAAGAGCTCCGAGAGCTCGCCATCCGGGTCGATGCTGCTCCGGTAGTGCGCGAGCGTGAAGAGCTCGATGTGGCAGGTGAGCGCGAGCACCGCCCAGGTCGACTTAGAAAGCACTAGCTGCGCGACCGCGTTCGGATCGGGCGCGAAGCGGTAGCCGGCGGGCATGCCTTCGGCGACCAGCGCCTCGATGCGCCGGAAAAGCTCCTGGTGCTTCAGCTCCTCGTCGGTGAACCGCACCAGCGCTTCCAGCGCCACCTGGTCGCCGAGCCAGTGGTCGCGCGAGACCTCGAGGATCTTCGCGCCGATGTAGCGCTCCACCAGGCCGAACATGTTGGCGTAGGTGCGGCCCTGGATCTGGCCGAGGAGCCGCCGGTCCTCGGCGTTGAGAAAGCCCAGGCGGTCGAGCTTGGAGATGCCATCGGGCAGGAACTTGCGCGCGA
Source organism: Burkholderiales bacterium (assembly GCA_035649875.1). GTDB lineage: Bacteria > Pseudomonadota > Gammaproteobacteria > Burkholderiales > SG8-39 > SCGC-AG-212-J23. The sequence continues at coordinate 10,619 of DASRIR010000389.1, forward strand.
AGTCGAAGTTGCGACCGCGGATCACGTCGCGCTCGATCTCCCAGCGGACGCGCTTGGATGCTTCGATGCAGCGGGCATAGCGTTCGGTATTGCTCATGTAGCCTCCTTGGTTCGGAAAACTGGTCGGGTGTAGAAGAAAAGAAACGCGAGGATCAGCAGGTTCGCGACGCCGGCGACCGACGCGTTGGCGAACGAGACGAAGTAGTTGCCGCACAGGTCGTAGAAGACCCCGCCCTGCCAGGCGCCAAGCGCCATCCCGGCCCAGGCGAAGAACATCACCACGCCGATCGACAGGCCGGTCTTGCCGGCGGGCGCGTACTCGCGCGCGCAGGAAAGAAACGAGGTCATGGCGCCGCTGAACACCAGGCCGAACAGCGCGGACAGCGCGTACAGCTGCGCTCCGCTGCCGGCGTAGGGAAAGAGAAAAGCCAGCGCGGTCTGCCCGGCGGAGGCCGCAATGTAGGTCTGCAGGCTGCCGGCGCTGTCGGCGATGCGCCCGAACACGATGCGCCCCGCCATGCCCGCCACCATCATGGTGGCGAGCAGGCCGGCGGCCTCGCGGCCCGCGAGGCCGCGATCGGAACCAAGCGTGACCACATGGACCAGCGGCGTCGCCATGCAAATGCAGCAGAGCGCAGCGGCGAGCGAGAGCAGGCCGAGGAGGCGGGTTGCCGAGGGTCCGGCGACGGCCGCGGGACGCGGGCGCGGCGCGTCGCGAACCAGCAGCGCGAGCGGCAACATGACGAGGACAAACAGGATTCCCAATGTGAAATACGCCTGCCGCCACCCCTCGGTGACGATCAGGTGGCGGGCGAAAAGCGGAACCAGCCCCTGCCCTGCCGCGCCGCCGGCCGAGACGATGCCGATGGCGAGGCCCGGGTTCCGGGCGAGCCAGAGGCTCGCCAGGCTATTGAGCGGCGCCATGATCGCGCCGATGCCGACCAGGCCCATCAGCGCATGGAGCACGTAAAGCTCGCGCGTGGTCTGCAGCGTCGAAAGAAAGATGAAGGCGACACCGGGCACCAGCGCGCCGAAGAGCGCGACCCGGCGCACCGGCATGCGGTCGGCGAAATAGCCCATCGCGATGCCGCCGAGGCCGGTCGCGACGGTGGCGACCGAGTAGGCCGCCGAGACAGCCCCGCGCGGCCAGCCGAACTCGGCGGCGAGCGGCTCGAGGAACACGGCGACCGTGCCGATCGCGCCGAACGCCATCGCGACCATCGCCGTGCACAGTGCGACCATCGCCCAGGCGTAAGTCATGCGGCCTCCTGTCGAAACTGGGCGGGAAGCGACTCGAGGTGCTCGGCGACAAGCTGGTTGACGGCCTCGCGATGAGTGAGCGGCAGCATGTGTCCCGCGCCCTGCACAACGTCGAAGCGCCAGCCCGGCCGCGCATCGCGCAACCGCTTGCAGACGCAGCGTGACGGAAGCTGAGTGCCACCGCCCTGCACAAGCAGCGTCGGAACCGAAAGGCCGTGCAAATCTTCGAGCCGCGCGGGCTCGTTCAGCAGCGCCTGGAAGTCGAGCACCACCTTTGCGAGCTGGGTGGAAAAGCCCGCCCGCTTCTCCGCAGCCATGCCGGCCCAGGCGCCCGAGCCGCTCCAGTAGTCGAGGAACCTGCCGAAGCCTTCCAGGTACGCGCCGCGCGCGAGGTCCGCGCCCGCCTGCGCGGCGACGGCGCTGATCTCGCCCAGGGCCGCGCGGTCGATGGCGTCCCCTCCCCGCAGGAGGTGGAAGGCCGAGGGCTCGATCAGCGTGAGGCTGCGGAACAGCCCGGGACGCGTGCGCGCCAGATGCAGCGCAAGCGCGCCGCCGTACGAGTGACCCACCAGGTGCGCCGGCTCGCCGAGCCGGTGCAGGGTGCCGGCGAGTGCTGCCGCCTCCTGCGCCAGGCTGAATTCGCCGCTGCCGCGCCAGGGCGCGGCAGCGCCGTAGCCGATCAGGTCCGGGGCAAGCGCGCGGAAGCGCGATCCGAGTTTGGCCGCGAGCGAGCGCCATTGAGCGCCGGAGGACCCGCTGCAGTGCAGGAGCAGGACGGGCTGGGTTTTCATGGCCTCATCCTGCGCGGCGATCCGCCGCCGCACCTGAGGCCGCGGTCCCGGGACCGCGGGAGAAGACGGCTAGGACTGCCGGGACTGCTGTCCCAAGCCGTGGTCGCGCGCCAGCACGATCGCCTGCGAGCGATTCTCGACCTGGATCTTGTCGAAGATGTGGGTGATGTTGTTGCGCACCGTCTTTTCCGAGAGCGCGAGGCGCGCGGCAATCTGCGCGTTGTCGAGGCCCTGCGCAATGAGCTCCAGCACGTCGCGCTCGCGCGCGGTGAGCTGCGGGAAGCCGTCGGCCCCCTTCAGCCGCCGGGGCGGATAGAACTCGACGATCGCGTCGAGCAGCTTCCGCCACGCGGGGTCGTCGCGCAGCATGAGATGGTTGCGCGTCTCGAGAGTCAGGAAAGCCGCCTGCGGGATCAGGCCGGCGAGCCGCCGGCCTTCCTCGAATGGGATGCGCAGGTCGCCCGTGCCGTGCGCGACCAGGGTCGGGCAGCGCAGCCCGCGTGCCTCGACCTCCACGTTGATGTCGCCATTGGTGCGGAAGATCTCGGCCGCGGTCTTCGCCGACGAGGTGAGCGGCATCATGTCGTTGAACGCCCGGATCACCTCGAGGCTCGCGTCCGGCATGAACTGCGTGGTGAATACCTGCCGGAAGGACGGCTCGTCGCCGCCCCAGCCGAGCTCGATCAGCCGCACCTGCGTCTCGCGCTGCAGGATCTCGGTCGGCGAGCCGCGCTTCGCCCAGCCGCGCGCGAAGCCGCCGTAGAGAAGGAGATGGCTCACGCGCTCCGGATGGCGCGCCGCGTAGGCAACGGCGAACGCCGACCCCTGCGAGGCGCCGAAGATCGCGAAGCGCTCGAAGCCGGCGGCATCGACCACGCACTCGAGGTCGCGCACGTGCGCCTCGGGCGAGATTTCCGGCACCTCGCGGTCCGACAAGCCGCAGCCGCGCTGGTCGAAGCGCAGGAACGAGTAGCGCTTCGAGAGGTCCTCGACCCACGGCTGGAACGCGGGATTGGTCCAGTCGTGCTCCAGGTGCGAGAACCAGTGCGGTGCGCGCACCAGCGGCGGCCCCTCGCCGGTGATCGCGTACGCGATACGCGTGCCGTCGTAGCTCGTGCAGAAGCGCACCTGCGGGCGCATGCCGGCACGATACGCCCACTCCCGGTCGGTGCGCCATGCCGCCTCGCGCAACATCGCCTAGCGCGCGGCGACGCGCTGGCGGTCGGATTTCGGGCGCGGTGCAGCCTTGGCTTGTTTCGCCGGGCGCATCGCCTGCGGCGGCATTTCCGAGGCCTGGAGCGCGCTCGCGTTGCCGTCGAGGTCCGCTTCCAATCCCTGCGCCTGGGCCATCGCGGCCAGTACGAACAGCATGGTTCCGAATAGCGTCTTCATTGGCTTCCCTTTCATTTCGCAGTAAAGAAGTAGTAATCGGCGGTATAGGGAACGCGCGCCCTGCCGCCCGGCTGGATGCATTCGCCCGACGGCGCCACTCCGCCGACGGTCGCTACGCGCTGGATGCTGGTGACCTTGCTGAACGCGCCGTCGCGTCCCACCGACTTCGTGCCGAGCAGGAGCCACGGGATGTTGCCCGCCGCCGGCGCGTCGGCGCGCTGCTTCACGGCGCCGACGACTTTGCTGCCGTCCGCTGCTTCCCAGTGCGGCCCGGCGTAGTGCGTGCCGATCTTCTTGCCGGCGCGGTCGAAGAGCTCGGCCTCGGGCGCGACGAACACCCACTTCGCCTCGCGACACTCGTAAACCTGGACCCCTTTCGCCGGCACGACGAGCGCGAGGGACTCGTTCGCGCCCGGCTTCAGGGTGTCGGGCACCGCCACGGTGCTCGCACAGCCGGCAGCGAGAATCGCCGGCACCAAATGGATTGCTTTCATGCCATTCCTCCTCTTGGGTTGAAAAGCGGTGCGCACGCCGAGGCGATGTGCTCGACATGGCGCTGGTCGGTGCCGCAGCAGCCGCCGACCACGTTGAGCTTCGGCAGCCGGCGCAGCTTGAGCTCTGCGTACTGCGCGCCGAGCTCGGCGGGATTGCCGATATCGAGCTCGGTCGATTCGTTGAGCTCGGCGTGGCTCTTGCGCGAGGCGTTCGCGCGCAGGCCGCGGATCCGGCTGGTCCAGGGCTCGCGGCCCAGGACCGGGTCGAAGTGCTCCGGATGGGCGCAGTTCAGCATGTAGTAGCTCGGGTAGGCGCCCGTGACCTCGTCGACCCGCTCGATCGCATCCTTGAGCGGCTGCCCGGTCGGCAGCCGGCCGTCGGTTTCCACAGTGAACGAGATCGCCACCGGCATGTGAGCCTCCCGCGCGGCCTGGGCGATGCCGACGGATTCCTGCACATAGTTCATCGTGATGGCGCTCACCATGTCGGCGGCGGTGCCGGCGAAGGTCTCGATCTGCACGCTGTGGTAGCGCCGCGCCTGGTCGACGGTCATCATGCGCTCGGGCTGGTAGCCGTCTCCGCGCGGGCCGATGCAGCCGCTGATCACCGCGATGGTGCTGGTCTCGCTCAGCTCCTCGCGGATGCGCTCGAGCATCTCGATCGCGCGCCGGTTCACCTGCTCCAGGTCGCGCGGCGAATAGCCCAGGCGCAGCCCCCAGTCGGCGCTCGCGCGCCACGTGGCGCTCTCGAGGATCAGGCCGGCCTTGAAACGCGCCGCAAGGCGCGCGTAGCTGCGGAAGTATTCGCGCAGCGCGGCCTCGCCGCCCGGACGGCGCAGCAGGTCGAACGCGGCGAAATCGGTGAGCTCGATCCCCTGGTGGAAGATGAGCGTGGTCTCGATGCCGCCGTCGGTGAGGTAAAGCCTGCCGTCAAGCTGTGGCAAGGCGTTGCGGTACAAAGGACGCACGGCGTTCTCCTGAAATTGAATGGGTACGGCGGCGCTGCGCCGCGGCGGCGCGGGTCAGCATCAGCACGTCGCGCTGCGCATGGCTGCCGCCGATGCGATGCGCGACCGGGGGAAGCGCGCGTAACAGCGCCTCCGCCGCCCTGAAATCGCCGCGCCCGAACGCGGCAAGCGCGCGGCAGGCGGGATAGCCCACCAGCCGCGTCATGTCGTGGTTGGCGCCCCAGGCGTGCTCGAGCCTGCGCTCCTGGGCGCCGAGAAGCCGCCCCGCCCAGTCCCAGCGCTCCGCGCCTACGAAAGCCATCATGGCGTGCAGGTCGTTGAAGGCGCAGTACGCATCCTCGGCGTGCTGCGACCAGCGCGCGGCGAGGAGCTCGAAGCGCTCCCCGACACCGATCCCGGCGAGCTCGAGCCGCCACAGCAGCGCCGAGGCGTCAATCAGGTCCGGCAGGCCGTCGAGGCCCATGCGCTCGTCGTAGATCGCGAGCGCCTCGTCCGGGCTTTCGAGCTGCAGGTGGAAGAGCGCGAGGTGCCACCAGAGGTGATTGATCAGGTACTTCCCGCGGGATATCCCTTCTGCGGCGCGGCCCTGCATTTCCAGCACGTGCAGCAGGGCGTGCTCGGCGCGTACGTCGTTGGGCTCGAGCTCTAGCGCGCGCAGCGCGGCCGCCTCGGCCGCGGCATAGTCCCCGCACTCGGCGAGTCCGTAGGCGTACATCGCGAGGACCGCGTGGTAAGCGGGAGCCGATTCCGGCCAGCGCGGCAACACGCGAGCCGCGCGGTCGCGCAGCGCCGGCGCATTGCCGAGGTAGTAATCCATGGTGTTGGCGGCCCACAGCGAAAGCATGTCGTCGGGCGCCTGCGCGAGGATTTCGTTGTGGATGCGGCAGACTTGCGCCGCGTCCCCGTCGATCGCCGCAGCGAGCGCGGCGGTATGCGCGCGCTCGCGCTCGCTCATCGGCAGGCCGCGCAGCCGCGCGAAGGCCCAGCCCGCGGCCTCGAAGTCGCGCACGTCGCGGCTGCAGACGAGGATGTTGGCCTCGAGCAGCCGCGCAGCCACGAACTCCGGCGCCGCCGCGATCGCCCGGCGCGCTAGCTGCAGCGCGTCGCCGCGCTGCAGCCGCAGGCTCGCCAGGGCGCGCTCGTAGAGCTCGCGCTCCATCAGCTCGCGTGCTCCCTGGTGGCTTCCTGCATTGTCGTCGCGAGCACGCCGTACGCGGTGCGCCACGCGTCTTCGGTTTCCTTCGTGAACGCCTGCCCCAGCCCCTGCTCGAGCGTCCAGATGAGCGCGCTGCCGACCACCGAGTAGTGGCGCGGCTCGACCCCGTAACCGGCGTGGCGACGGCCAAGCGCGCGCACTGCGGGCAGGATGCCCTCGAGCCGTGCGAGCGAGTTGACCGCGACCGAGATCATCTGCATGAGCTTGCGGCCCTGCTCCTGCATGTCGCCCTTGAACAGGCGCTTCACCGACGGCTCGAGCGTGAAGAGCCGGCTGTAGAAGAGCGCGGCGGCCTGGTCGGCGATCGGCTGGACCTGCCTCCAGCTCGTTTGTACGAGCGCGATCTCTTTGGGCGTCATAGGGCCGCCGTGGTGGGCCGCGCCTGCGGCGCGAACCACGATTTCCAGGTTTTCGCGAGCCGCGCGCGCAGCGCGCCGATCCAACCTGGCGCCGCGTGCAACGTCTCGACCTGGCCGGTGCCGGCGCGCACCAGCTCGATGCGCTCGGCGAAGTCCTGCTCATGAGGCGAGGTGAGCGTGACGGCGCTGCGGCCGAGCGCCGAGATCAGCGTCAGCCCGGATGCCGTGAGCCGGACCCAGCCGCCGGCCGGTACGTGGCGGTCGCGGCGGTCGCCTTCTTGCGTGATCCAGATGCCGCCGCTCCAGACGTACACCAGCATGTCGCGGCCGTCCTCGATGCGCAGCATGCTGCCGCGCACGAGTGGCAGATTTCCCTGCACCAGGAATTCCATGATTAGTACGTCCCGAAGCGCATGTAGAGCTGCCGCGAGCGGGCGCGCGCGCGGTTGGCTTCGTGCTCGAGGCCGATGTCGCGCAGCGTGCGCTCGTCGAGCTGCTCGAGCA
>DASRIR010000390.1:0-3491 GCA_035649875.1 Burkholderiales bacterium
CGGCCATGCTGATCTGGTTGGCGCCCTTTTGCGGGATGAACAGCGCCGGATGGCAGTTCGAGCAGTCGAGCCACTCGGTGTGCTGCTTGTGCGGGTACACCACGTCGGGCATGGAGCCCTTCACTTCGCGCACGATGTTCAAGTCCAGTACCACCGACGCGGCGTTCGCGTCGGCCTTGTCCCAGCGCGGGCTGATGCGCTTTTCGGCAAGCGCCTTCACCCAGTCGACTCGGTTGCCGGCGTTCGCGCGCGGCAAGCCGGTGTAGGCCTGCAACGGCGCCTGCAGGGCGTGCGTGCCGTCGAGCGCCGGATCATGGATGCCGTCGGCGGCCGGCGCGGGGTTGCGCAGCGCCGGCGGGCGCAGCAGGCGATTGAATGCGTTCACCTCGGCCACGGGGGACGCCACTACGGCTACGGGGGACGCGGCGACCGCCGCCGCCTCCGGTGTTGCTGGCGGCTTCGGCGCCGCCGCAGGCTTCGGCGTCGCCGCGGGCTTCGGCGTCGCCGGCAGCTGCGCAAGCATGTAGCCGACCGCGGCGCCCACTTCAGCATCCTTCAGCTCGAGGTTGCCGCCGCGCGCCGGCATGCCGCGCGGCGTGCCTTTCAGCGCGGAGGCCTGGAGCGCGCTCGCGCCGCGCGCAAGGCGCGGCTTCCAGTCGGCCGCGACCCCGGTCTTCGGCGCTCCGGCGAGCCCGGCGGCGTGACACAGGGCGCAGGATTTCTCGTATACGGCCTTGCCGCGGTCCTGCGCGTGCGCGGCCAGCGCGGCGGCGCCGAGCGCTGCCGCGAGCGCGAAGCGCCTCACGGCTTCGCTCCTTTGGCGCCCGCGGCGGGCTTGCCCGGGGCGGTGAGCTTCTGCAGCGTGCTCTCGTGCACCTGGGTTGGCGTTCCCGGCTTCGCGGTGTGGCACAGGTTGCAGTTCTCGATCGACCAGGCGACTTCGCCGTTGTGGCACGCGCCGCAGAACTGGCCGTCGATGATCCTGACCATGTTGATGTCGTTGCCGCCGGCGCGCATGGCGAATCCGAGGTCGGCGTGGCACACCTTGCAGGAGAAGCGGATGCGGTGGAACCAGTGCGGAAAAACCGCCGGCCGCATGCCGGCCTTGTCGGAATGGTTGTTGATCACCACGTCGCCGTATTCGGCGAGCGCCGTGCTGCCGCTACCCAGCGCGAGCGCCGCGGCCGCGAGCGCCGCGCACCAGAGCCTTCGTGCCTGCATCGTCTTGATGTGAGAACCCCCCCGGGCGCTACCAGTTGCCGAGCTCGCGCGCGAGCCGGAAGAAGACCAAAGCATTATCCTTGCCATCGAGCTCGGCGAAGCGCACGGTCAGGCGCGCCTCGAGCTTGCCGATCCGGTACTCCAGACGCTGCTCGAAGCTCTCGCCGAGCTGTTCACGCGGCGCATTCAGGTCTCCCTGCGCGCGGCTGTTGAGCCGGTAGTCGTTGCGCTCGTAGATCGCCAGGTAGCGCAGCCGCGGCACCCCGAAAGCCCGCTGGTGCTGGTAGGTGAGGCCGCCGTTCCGGTTGACGTTGAAACCGCCTTCCGCTTGCTGCGTGCCCTCGCGCGTCCCCTGCACCGTCAGGTTCGCCAGCAGGCTCGAGTAGCGGCTGATCTGCCCCTGCCCCGAGAGCTGAAGGTTCAGGAGCTGGAATACGGAGTCGTTATAGCCGCTCGAGCGGGAATCGGCCGCGCTTGCGCTCACAAAGCCGGCGAGCGCGTCGGCGCTGGTCAATCTCCACATCGCGGAGGCGTTGTTGGTGAGCGTGAAGAGACTGCCGGCCACGCTGTCCTGCACCTCGCTCACCGACTGCGCGAGCGTCAGGGTGAGCGCCTGCGCGCCGCCGAAATCGACGGTGCGCTGCAGGTTGTGCCCCGCCTGCGCCGACACCACATCGCGCTCGACGCTCGCGTCCCCGCGCTGCTCCAGCAGGTTGCCGCCGAAGCTCGCGTTGTAGAGGTAGTCGCCGAGGCGCATCGGGTCCATCGTGTAGTTGGCGCCGGCGGAAAGCGTGCCGAGCGAGGCTTCGCCCCCGCCGGAGGACGAATTCTGCGTAGCGCTCGCCCCCGCGTTGAGCACCAGCTGCCGGCTGTAGCGGTAGGCCGCGTTGACATGGCCGGCGAGCGAGTGCAGCGTCGCGTCGCCGAGGCCGCTGGTCGCGTTCTGGAAATAGCGCACCCCGCCGGTGACCGACCACGGGTCGTCCTCATCGCGCCGCCCGCTGAAGAAGCTGTTCACCTGGAAGAACTCCGCGCGCGCTCCACCCGCGAGGCCGCTCGAGGCGAGCCGCTGGTCGGACGCGCCGTAGCTCACCGTCGTGTCCACCGTGACCAGTCCCGCTTCCGCCCAGGCATGCCGCCCGGAGAGGCGCGTGAAGTCGGAGTGCTCGTCGGTTCCTTCGCGCGCGTTGCGCGTCAGGTTCGCGTTGCCGTCGAGCGTGTGCGCGCCGAGCCTGCGGACGTGGCTGGCGTTCAGCACGTCGAGCGTGTCGCGTCCCTGGGCCGCCGAGACGAACGTGCTGCGGTCGAAGCTGCCGGTGCTCGCGGCCTCGCCCACGGGATCGCGGTGGCTCTGGCGCAGGCCGTAGCGCCGCGTCTGGAACGTCTGGCCGGTGAACTGGTCGCTGGTGCGGCTGTCGGATACCTCGAAGTTGGCCTGAAAGGGAAACCGGCTGACCGGAAAGAAATTCAGCAGGCCGTTGCCGGTGAGGGTGTCCGACCGGGTGGCGCCGTCGCCTCCGCTCGAGGTGACGCCGCCGATGCCGCCTTCCAGCTGCGCGAACCACGGTTGCCAGACATAGCTCGAGAACTGCAGCTGTCCGCTGCCGACCCGCTCCATGCGCCGCGGCTGCCCTTCGGCGCTGAAGGAGCGCAGATCGGCGGCGACCCAGCCGCGCCAGCGCACGGGCGCGAGGCCCCACGGCTCTTCGGCATTGGTGTCCTGGGCTCCTGCGCCCGGCGCGGCCGCCGTCGTCATGAGCGCGGCGAGCGCGACGCGGAGCCGGACGCGCATCGTGTGCACATGGGTGCGCCGCTCGTCAGGGCGCCATCCCGCTCAACGCGGGATAGCGGGCGACGTCGACGCGAATCGAGGCGCCGCCGCGCAGCGAGGCGATCAGCGCTTTCCAGCGCAGCTCGCCCTGGCTGCGGCGCCAGAGCTGGGCCGTGCGCGAGCGCGCCTCGTCGAAGCTCTGCGCCTGCGCCGCGACGCGCTCGGCGAGCCTGAACAGGGCGATGCCTTCGAGCAGCCGGATCGGCTCGGAGAGCTGGCCCGGCTTCATCGCGTCGAGCTGCGCGTACAGCGGCTCCGGGATCATGCCGCGGTGCAGGTAGCCCATGTCGCCGCCGGCGCTTGCCGTGGGATCGCCGGAGCGCCGGCGCGCCAGCTCGGCGAAGTCGGCGCCGGCCTCGATGCTCGCGCGGATTGCCTGCGCTTCGCCGCGCGCGCGCTCCCACTCGGCGCCGGGCGACGCCGGCGCGACCTTGAGAAG
>DASRIR010000391.1:0-10792 GCA_035649875.1 Burkholderiales bacterium
CTCGGCGTCGCCGCGGGCGATCATGCGGCGATCATCTGGCCGCTCCTTTGCGGCATGGCCAAGGCGAAGTACTACCTTCTCACCTGCGACACGATCAGCGGCGAGGAAGCGGAGCGTCTGGGGCTCGTCTCGATGACCTGCGAGGAAGCCCAGTTAAAGGAAAAATCGCTTGAAGTCGCGCGCAAGCTCGCCGCAGGCCCGCAGACGGCGCTGCGCTGGACCAAGTACTCGCTCAACAACTGGCTGCGGCTCGCGGGTCCTTCGTTCGACGCCTCGCTCGCGCTCGAGGTGCTCGGCTTCACCGGTCCCGAAGTGAGGGAAGGTCTGACGGCGCTCCGCGAGAAGCGGCAGCCGAACTTCCCGCCCGAGCCAACGGATTTCTGATTGGTTAGGTTTTTGGCGCTGCGCTGAAGTCCAGATGTTGTCCCGGCGACCCTCCAAGCAGGCGCTCGAGGTCATCGTGGTCTCCCGTCGAACCTTGCGCCGATGGTAGCATCCCCGCGATGTTCGACTGGCGTCGCCCGACCAATCTCGGCGTGAAGAATGGCTATCTCGCGCCGTGCAAGCGCACGCCGAATTGCGTTTCCTCGCAAGCCGATGCGTCGGACCGCGAGCACTACATCGCGCCGCTCAAGGCGAGCATGGAAGAGGTCAGGAGGGCGGTGGAATCGCTGCCGCGCACGCGCATCGTGCTCGCGCAGTCGAACTATCTCTACGCGGAATTCCGCAGCAAGCTGCTCGGCTACGTCGACGACGTGGAGTTCTTCTTCGACGGCGCCGCGGTGCAGGTGCGCTCAGCGTCGCGGCTCGGCCGCCGCGACTTCGGCGTGAACCGGGCGCGCATCGAGCAGCTGCGAAAGATGCTTAAAGCGACGCCCTGATCTGCGTGCGGTGCAGGAGGCGCCGGGCGCGCGGGTCGAAGGCGTCGCGCCGGTGCAGCGTGCAGCGGTTGTCCCAGACCAGCACGTCGCCGACGCGCCACTGCTGATGGAAGGTGAATTGCGGCTGCGTGGCGTGCGCCCATAGCGCATCCAGCAAGGCTTCGCTTTCCGCCAGCTCCAAGCCCACGAGGTAGCTGTTGCGCCGCCGGCCGAGGAACAGGCTCTTGCGCCCGGTTTCCGGATGCGTGCGAACCAGCGGATGGCGCGCGCCGGGCGCATTGCGCGGATCCGTCACTTCCTTGTAGCCCTTGCGCATGGCGCCGGCGCTGTTGTAGGTCGCGTCGTGGACCGCCTCGAGGCTCTCGACGCGGCGCTTCAGCTCCGCGGGCAGCGTCTCGTAGGCGAGATACATGTTGGCCCAGTACGTGTCGCCGCCGGTCGGCGGAATCAGGATCGCGTAGAGGATCGCGGCCATCGGCGGCCGCTCGACATAGGTCATGTCGGCGTGCCAGATCGCCTCGCCGTCGCCCAGCCCGCCGAGCGGCACGCCGTCCACCTTGATGTTCGAGATCACGTTCATCTCGGGGTGGTCGGCGAGGAACGGCCGCCCGAGCGGGTTCGGACCGGGCGGATCGAGCTCGCCGAAGTTGCGGCTGAACTCGAGCACCTGCGGATCGGAGAGCGACTGGCCGCGGATGCGGATCACCAGGTGCTCGAGCCACGCTTTTCGAACCTCAGTGAATACCCGGGGCTCGATTGCGCGGGCCAGATCCAGGCCCTCGATCTCGGCGCCGAGCGCGTCGGCCAGTTTCGTGACCTTAAGCAAGATCGAGCACCACTGGCTGGTGATCCGATGCCTGGGTCTCGGCGTTGATGCGCAGCGCACGCAACCGCGCGACCAGGTCGGGGCTGACGAACATGTAGTCGCAGCAATACGGCGGCTCGCCGTCGTACAGGTGGAACGTCGCCTGACGCGCCTTGCCGGGATTCAGCGTCTGCCACGCATCCACGAAACCCGCTTCGAGCATCTGGCGATGCGCGGGATCGTCGGGCTTGAGGTTGAAGTCGCCGCACACGATCGCGCTCGCTGCGCGTTCGTAGGACTCATAGCTCCCCGGCTCCGTCACTTCCAGGTGCGGGACGCGCGCCTCCGCGTGCAGCTCGCGCAGGCGCTCGATCTGCGCCGCGCGATGCGCCGCCGAGTAATACTCGAGGTGGGTCGTCATGATGCGCAGCGGACCGAACGGTGCATTAACCACCACTTCGACCACCGCGCGCGGCATGCTGCGTTGGTCTGCGAGCATGGGCCAGGGCAGCTGATGCCGCATCACGCGTCCCACGGGCAGACGCGAGAGGATGAGGTTGCCGAACTGGCGCCGGCCTTTTTTCCCAGGGATATCGACCGCGGGCGCGAAGAAAGCTTCGTATTGCGGAAAGGCTTTTTTCAAGTCTTCAACCTGGTCCTCTCCCGCGCTGCCCGCCATCTCGGGGAAGTTGCGCGCGACTTCCTGCAGGCAGAAGACGTCCGGATCGGCGATGCGCTTCGCTTCCGCGGCGATGCGCCTCGGATCGACACGGCCGTCCATGCCGCGGCACCACTGTACGTTCCAGCTAAGCAGGCGCACGCGCGCCTAGCCCGGCGGCGAGTAGGGGTTGACTGAGGGAATCGCGGAGGAGCAGGGCGCGTCCTCCGCAGGCGAGCCTTCGCAATATTCGAGGCGCGCGCTTTCCCGGCACGCGATGCCGGCGAGCGCGGCCTTGCCGCTGCAGCGATTGCACTGCAGCACCTCGAGTCCGCGCAGCGCGCCGCACGGGTTCGTGACCACCGGGACCGGAGCCGCTGAGGCGACGATCCGCTTCAGCGGTGGCGCAGGCTCCCGCGGAATCACCTTGGGCGAAAGGTCGAAAACTTCATAGGCGACCGGACGCATGGGAGGCGTCTCGACAACCGCATGACGGATCGGCGCTTCCAGACGGACAGGCGCTTCCACGAGGGTTACCTGGACCGTATCCCACTGGAAATACGACAGGACCAGGATCGCCACGCCGGAGAAAAGGCTGACCGTGGCCGCGCCGAGCTGCGCGAAGGCGCCGCGCTGCAGGCTGCCCAGGCCGCCGACCGTCGCCAGGACGAAAAGCCAGCCGATGATCTGCGCCGCGCTTTTCAGCGCGAGCAGCGTCCCCTCGCTGAAGCTCGCCGCGGCGAGCAAACCTGCGCCGAAAACCAGCGAGCCACCGAGGAGGAACAGGAACATGGGACAAATCGGATATTAGCCCGTGGAGGCCGGTCGGAGCAGCCGCGCGAGCTCCAGCGCAGCCACGGTGGAGGTCCCACCGGCCAGGTAAAGGAAGGGTCCGTCCCAGGTATGCGGCGACCACGCCTCGGCGAGCGTCATGGCGAGGGGGATGACGGCGAAAGCGAGCGCGAGCTGCACGGGGTCGAGCTCGCCGCGCAGGAGGAACACGGCCAGGAAGCCGCTCGCGAGGACGCAGGCGCTGCCTTCCAGGCTCCGCGTGTACATCCGTCGGGTGAAAAGCGCGCGCGTCTTGTAGGTGTGGCGCCCGAAGCGCACCCCCACGGGCTCGGCGAGCCCGTCGCCGATGCCGGCAACCAGCACCGTGATGTAGATCAGGATGCTTTTCTCGTAGCGCTCGAGCCAGACGAGCATCAGCACCAGCACGACGTACGTTGCCAGGATTTGCGTGCTCAGCCAGAGCAGCGTGTACGGGCGGTCTTCGGGACGATCGAACGACGCGAACGCGGTGGCGAGGAGCGCCGAGCGGGAGCGCAGCGGCTGGGTGAAAAGCGCGAGGCTCGCGAGAAACACCAGGCCGCTGCCGAAGACCGTGAACAGGCTCGGCGTGAAGGGAATGTACGCGGCGAGCACCATCGGCACGAAGAACAGCACGAAGTGCTGGATCTTGCGGGTGTAATTCACGCGGATGCCGCCGCGCAGCACCCACCGGCCGAGCAGATAAGCGGTGACGAACAGCACCGCGGTCCGGATGATCTCGTTTAGCCAGTAGGCGCTCAACCGGCCTATTATTGGCTTCGAGGAGGAGCTTATGCGCGCTCTGGTTCTCACTTCCGCACTGCTTGCCGGCGTCGCCGCCGCGCAGGACAAGCCCGAGGACACGCTCAACGCCGTGGTCGCGGTGAGCGCAAAGATCCAAGCCAACGCGCGCAGCGCGGAGACGCTCGGCCTGGAGCGCCGCGGCACCGGTGCGATCGTGCGCAACGGCTACGTTCTCACCATCGGCTATCTCGTGATCGAGGCCGAAGCGATCCAGGTCACCGGCGCTGACGGCCGCACGCTGCCGGCGACGATGGCGGGCTACGATCACGCGAGCGGGTTTGCCTTGTTGAAGCTCGTGGGAAACCTGGCGGCGAAGCCGCTGCCGCTCGGCGACTCGGCAGCGCTCGCCGAGCGCGAACCGGCAATGGCGGTGACGGCAGCGGGGCGCGACAGCCCGAGCCTCGTCTACGTCGTGTCGCGCCGGCCGTTCTCGGGCAGCTGGGAATACCTGCTCGATTCGGCGATCTATACCTATCCCGCGGTGATGGACTGGTCGGGCGCGCCGCTCATCGACGCCAACGGCCGGCTGCTCGGCATCGGCTCGCTGATCGTGCCGGACGCCGGCGGTGCGGGCACACAGACGCCGGGCAACATGTTCGTGCCGGTCGACCTGCTGAAGCCGATCCTCGAGGACCTGATCGCCAAGGGAAAGCGCAACGGTCCCGCGCGTCCGTGGCTCGGCGTGAACGCCGACGAAGTCCGCGGACGGCTCTTCGTCTCGCGCGTTTCGCCCGACAGCCCGGCGGCGCGAGCCGGGCTGAAAAGCGGCGACATCGTGCTCGCCGTTGCCGGCGAGGAAGTGACGACGCTCGCCGAGTTCTATCGCAAGATCTGGGGCCGGGGCGCCGCGGGCGCGAATGTGCCGCTGAAGGTTCTGCAGGGCACGAGCGTCAAGGATGTGACCGTGCGCTCGATCGACCGCAACGAGTACTTCAGGCCGTCAAAAACCTATTAGGTCTTTCGGATAAGGCTCGACGCCGGGCTGCAGCGTCTTGGGCGGCTTGCGCCGCAGGCGGAACTCCCCCGATTCGCTCATCGCCTGCGCGTAGGCGGCGTTCTTGCGCATTTCTTCGAGATAGAGATTCGGACCGCCGAAGTGGCGCGCAGCGTAGTCGTAGCTGCGGCCGAGCTTCTCCTCGAGGCGCCGGCACGCGCCCTCATAGAAGCGCGGCGTCTTGTTCAAGAGATCCTGCGCCGAAGAAAAGCCCGGCAGCTTGCCGAGCACGAATTCCGGGTACAGGCGCTCGCGGCATTTCTCGAGGTAACAGCGGTCCGACATCTGGCCGATGATGTCGGCGGTGCCAAGAAGCATTCCCAGGCGCCGCAGCGGCCCGTCGCCGAGGCGGATGCTTTCCACCGGGCGCTCGTATCCAGTGAAGTGCACCAAGGTCGCGGCCGCCTGTGCGAGGCGCTCGTCCAGGCCGAGCTCGCGCGCATAGCCGCGCAGGAAGCACGCGCCGCGCGAGACGTGCGTGAGCGTGTACTCCGCGCCGTAACGGTGCTTGTGGTCGTTGCGCCGCCGCAGATAGCCCGAGTCATGGAACAGCGCCGCCAGCACCCCGACCAGGAAAAGCTCCTTGGTGAGCGGCGGGTTCCCGTTGCGGGCGCGCTGGTAGCCGTCCATCAGGCGCGCCGTGGCAAGCGTGACGTCCAGGATGTGCTGGATGTCGTGGTACTCGGTGTCGCAGGCCAGGTAGTCGCGGTGCTCGCCCCGGTACATGCGGCCGGCGTCGGCGAAGGCCCGCTCGAAGGCGGGGGCGGGGGCGTCGGGGAAGAGGTCGCGGGCCAGCCGGAGCACCTCGGTCCCCACCGCGGCGGGATCCGTCGTCCGGACTACGTCGGCTACGTCGTGGTCGCTGCGACGCATGGAGGGCTTTCGCGCGGACAAGTATAGGGATACGATGCCCGCACCGGGATGATGTTTTTCACGGCGTGATCGATACTCCTCTGACCGAAGAGGAAAAAGCCCAAATCCGCCAGCGCCTGTCGGCGCTCGAGATCGAACACCACGATCTCGACGATGTCATCGGCCGCCTGGTCATCGATCGCTCCCAGGACCAGCTCCAGCTCCAACGCCTGAAAAAGCGCAAGCTCCTGCTCAAGGACCAGATCCAGCGCCTGCGCGCGCGCCTGATCCCCGACATCATCGCGTGATCGCGCTGGTTCAGCGCGTCACCGGAGCGAACGTGAACGTCGCCGGCAAAGCGGTGGGCGTGATCGGCTCCGGCCTGGTCGCGCTGATCGGCGTCGAGCGCGGCGACACCGAGGTGGAAGCGCTGCTGCTTGCGGAGCGCGTGATGAACTACCGCATGTTCGCCGACGCCGAAGGCAGGATGAACCTCTCGGTGAAGGACGTGCGCGGGCAGATCCTCGCGGTGCCGCAGTTCACGCTCGCCGCCGACACCAACAGCGGCGCGCGCCCGAGCTTCTCCAGCGCCGCCACGCCGAACGAGGCGGAGAAGCTCTTCAAGCGCTTCGTCGAGAAGGTCGAGGAATGGTCGCCGCGCGTCGCGACCGGCCGGTTCGGCGCGGAGATGCAGGTCAGCCTGGTGAACGACGGCCCGGTGACCTTCTGGCTGCAGGTTTCTCCGAAGCGTAAGTCTTGAACACCGCCGGCGACACCACCTCGATCATCTCGAGGTTCTTCGAGTGGCGGATCTCGCGGTGGCGGATGTTGGGCGGCTGGTAGAAGCAGCTGCCGGCCTTCATCATCACCCGGCCGACGCCTTCGTACTCGAACAGCACCCAGCCCTTCAGCACATAGACGAACTGCACCCGGCAGTCGTGCGCGTGCCATTCGCCGTGCGGTGCCTTGCCGGGCCGCGCGCGGATCACGTGCGCCACCACCTTGCCGCGCGTCACGCGCTTGATGCCCAGGTCGCGGTATTCGAAATAGCTGCGCAGGCCGCGGCGCTCGAACTTCGCGCCCTTGCGATGGGAGACGTGGAAGCGCATGGCCCGACGATTCTAATGTAAGCTTTTGGCGGCATGTTCGAGCAGTTCATCGGCACAAAACCGGTCGAGGAGCGCCACCGGATCGACGTCGCGTCCCTCGAGAAGTTTCTCGGTTACAAAGTTTCAAGCCTCGAGCAGTTCAAGGGCGGGCAGTCGAACCCGACCTACCGGATTAACGGCAAGTACGTCCTGCGGCGCAAACCCCCGGGCAAGCTGCTGCCCTCCGCGCATGCGGTCGACCGCGAATACAAGGTCATCAAGGCGCTGCATTCGACCGGATTCCCGGTCGCAAAGCCCTGGGTGCTGTGCGAAGACGAGTCGGTAATCGGCACCGCGTTCTACGTCATGGATTACGTCGAGGGCCGCGTGCTGTGGGATCCCGCGCTGCCCGGAATGACGCGCGAGCAGCGCGCCGCGATCTGGGACGAGCAAAACAGAGTTATTTCACAGCTCCATCAAATCGATTATCGCGCGGTGGGTCTCGACGATTTCGGAAAACCCGGCAACTACATCGGCCGCCAGGTCGAGCGCTGGAGCAAGCAATACCGCGCCTCGGAGACGCAGCGCATCGAGGCGATGGACAACCTGATCGGCTGGCTGCCGAAGAACATCCCGCCCGAGGCCGGCACGACCGTGGTGCACGGCGACTTCCGCCTCGACAACACCATCTTCCACCCGAGCGAGCCGCGCATCCTCGCGGTGCTCGACTGGGAACTCTCGACGCTCGGCGACCCGCTCGCGGATTTCGCCTACCACTGCATGAGCTGGCACATCCCGCCGGACAAGTTCCGCGGCATCGCCGGATTGCCCATCGTCGAGCTGGGCATTCCGAGCGAAGCGGACTATGTGAGCAGCTACTGTAGAAGAACCCGTAGGGCCGCAATCGATCCCGGCACCTGGGACTTCTATCTCGCGTATAACCTGTTCCGCATCGCCGCGATCTGCCAGGGCATCGCCAAGCGCGTGCTCGACGGAACGGCGGCCAGCACCTTCGCGCAAGAGGCGGCGAGCAAGACGGTGCCGCTCGCCCAGCTCGGCTGGCAGCAAGTGGAGAAGATCCTGAGGAGAGCCGCTTGAACTTCGATTACAGCCCGAAGGTGCAGGAGCTGCAGAAGAAGCTCCGCGCGTTCATGGACGAGCATGTCTACCCGCGCGAGCACGAGTGGCACGAGCATGTGACGAGCGAGCGCCGCTGGCAGCCCGTTCCGTTAATTGAAGAATTAAAGGTAAAAGCGCGAGCTGCTAGCCTGTGGAACCTGTGGCGGCCGAAGTCGCACGGCGGCACGCTCACCAACCTCGAGTACGCGCCGCTCTGCGAGATCATGGGCCGCGTGACCTGGGCGCCCGAGGTGTTCAACTGTTCGGCGCCCGACACCGGCAACATGGAAACGCTGCTCAAGTACGGCACACCCGAGCACGTCCAGCAATGGTGCGAGCCGCTCCTCGAAGGGAAGATCCGCTCGGCGTTCCTGATGACGGAGCCGAACGTCGCTTCGTCGGATGCGACCAATATCCAGACGCGGATCGCCCGCCTGGGAAATGACTACGTGATCAACGGCACCAAGTGGTGGTCGAGCGGCGCCGGCGATCCGCGCTGCAAGATCTACATCGTGATGGGCAAGACCGACCCGGACAACGCGTCGCGGCACAGCCAGCAGTCCATGGTTCTTGTACCTTCAGATACAGAAGGAATTAAGGTGCTACGCCATCTGCCGGTGTTCGGCTATGACGATGCGCCGCACGGCCACATGGAGATCGAGCTGAAGCACGTGCGCGTGCCGACCTCGAACGTGCTGCTCGGCGAAGGCCGCGGCTTCGAGATCGCGCAGGGCCGCCTCGGGCCCGGGCGCATCCATCACTGCATGCGGCTCATCGGCCAGGCCGAGCGCGCGCTGGAGAAGATGTGCAAGCGCGCCACCGAGCGCGTGGCATTCGGCCGCCCCGTGGCGGACCAGGGTGTCACCCGCGAGCGCATCGCCGAGGCGCGCATCATGATCGACTCGGCGCGCTACATGGTGCTGAACGCGGCGTGGAAGATGGACACCGTGGGCAACAAGGTGGCCAAGAAAGAGATCGCCATGATCAAGGTGCTCGCGCCCAACGTCGCCTGCCAGGTGATCGACTGGGCGATGCAGGTGCACGGCGGCGGCGGCGTGTCGGACGACTTCGGGCTCGCGCACGCGTATGCGCACGCGCGCACGCTGCGCTTCGCCGACGGCCCGGACGAAGTGCACCGCAACCAGATCGCCAAGCTCGAGATCGGCGAGCAGACCAGCATCGTCCAGGCGCTTTCCAAGAAGAAAATCCACTGAAAAACGCAGACGCGCTCGTTCTGGGCGCGGGAATCGTAGGCGTCTCGGTCGCCCTTCATCTGCAGAAGCGCGGCCGGGCCACGGTGCTCGTCGACCGGCGCGCCGCAGCGGAGGAAACCTCGTTCGGAAACGCCGGCCTGGTGCAGCGCGAGGGCGTCTACCCCTACGGCTTCCCGCACGACTTCGGCGCGCTGTTCCGCTACAGCCTGAACCGCACGATCGATGCGCATTACCACCCGACGGCGATCCCGCACCTCGCGCCATTCCTCTGGCAGTACTGGAAGCACTCGCGCCCCGCGCGGCACCGGGCGATCGCGCGCCTGTACGCCAAGCTGATCGAGCACTGCCTCACCGAGCACGAGGCGCTCGCCGCCGAGGCCGGCGCGCAGGAGCTCCTGCGGCGCACGGGCTGGATGAAAGTCTTTCGCACCGAGCGCGAGCGCGACTTGCGCTTCGCCGAAGCGGAACGCTGGCGCGGCGAATTCGGCCTGAACTACAAGACCTACGACGCGCGCACGCTCCAAGGCTTGGAACCTCACCTCGCGCCGGTTCTCGTCGGGGCGCTGCACTGGACCGACCCGCTCGCGGCGGTCGATCCGCAGGCCGTGGCGCTCGCGTATCTGCGGTTGTTTGAAAAGCTCGGCGGCCGCATCGTCCAGGGGGAAGCCGGCACGCTCGAGCCCGGCTGGAAAGTGCGCACGGTCGACGGTCCGGTCGAGGCGCGGGACGCCGTGATCGCCCTCGGCCCCTGGGCCGATGCGGTGACGCGCGGGCTCGGCTACGAGTTGCCGCTTGCGGTGAAGCGCGGCTACCACATGCACTACCGCGCCGCCGGGCGCGCGCAGCTCAACCATCCCCTGCTCGACCACGAGCGCGGCTATTTTCTCGCGCCGATGAAGCGCGGGATCCGCCTCACCACCGGAGCGGAGTTCGCGCGTCGCGACGGAATGAAGACCCCGGTGCAGCTCAACCGCGCGGAGCCGATCGCGCGCGAGCTGTTCCCGCTCGCCGAGCGCCTCGACACCGATCCGTGGATGGGCTCGCGCCCGTGCACGCCGGACATGATGCCGATCATCGGCCGCGCCCCGCGCCACCAGAACCTCTGGTTCGCCTTCGGCCATGCGCACCACGGCTTCACCCTCGGCCCGGTGACCGGACGCCTGATCGCCGAGCTGGTCACCGGCGAGCCGACCTTCGTCGATCCGGCGCCCTATCGCGTCGAGCGCTTCTAGATCTCCTGGTTTAGCCGTGGCTTCCAGAACGGACGGAAGAGCTCGATTTTCGGACAGCGGTTCATGACAACCTTTAAGCCCGCAGCCTCCGCCAGCCGGGCCGCCTCGTCGTTGCGCACGCCGAGCTGCGCCCATAGCACCTTCGCGCCAATCTCGATCGCCTGGCGCGCGATCTCCGGCAGCGCATCGGAGTTCCGGAACACTTGGACCATGTCCACGGGCCGGTCGATCGCAGCGAGCGACTCGTAGACCCGCAGTCCGCGGATCTCGGTCCCGGCCTCATGCGGATTCACCGGAATCATGTCGTAGCCGGTTTCGTGCAGGACCCTGAGCAC
>DASRIR010000392.1:0-5555 GCA_035649875.1 Burkholderiales bacterium
ACCGGCCGCGGCTTGAACGGGAGCTCCGGCGCGCAGACGTCGCACGCACGCGCTTCGCGGCTCACCACGGCAAGGGAAATTCGCATCCCCTTATAATAGTGGGCCATGCCATCGCCGCTCGCCGCCCTGTCGCCGCTCGACGGGCGGTACTCCAGGAGCGCAGATCCGCTGCGCACCTACTTCAGCGAGCAGGCCCTCATCCGCTACCGCACCCGCATCGAGCTGGAATGGCTCCAGGCGCTCGCCGCCGAGCGCGCGATCAAGGAATTGAAGGGCTTCTCGGCCAAGACCGTGGGCGCGTTCGGCGCCCTGGTGAAGGGCTTTTCCGAGAACGACGCCGAGCAGATCAAGAACATCGAAGCCCAGACCAACCACGACGTCAAGGCGATCGAGCTCTGGCTCAAATCGCGGCTGGCGAAGAACGCGGAAGCGCAGCGCGCGCTCGAGTTCATCCACTTCGCCTGCACCTCGGAGGACATCAACAACCTCTCCTACGCGCTGATGCTCGCCGAGTCGCGCGCCAAGGTGATGCTGCCGAAGCTCGACGAGCTCGTCGCTTTGCTCAAGAGCCTGGCACGCAAGCATGCCGCGCTGCCCATGCTCTCGCGCACGCACGGCCAGGCGGCCTCGCCGACCACGCTCGGCAAGGAGATGGCGAACTTCGCGCATCGGCTGCAGCGCGCGCGCGAGCGCATCGCGGCGGTCGCGGTGCTCGGCAAGATCAACGGCGCGGTCGGCAACTACAACGCGCACGTGATGGCGTACCCGGGGCTCGACTGGGAGAAGTTCTGCCGCCGCTTCGTCGAGCGGCTGGGGCTCGAGTTCAATCCGTACACCACGCAGATCGATCCGCACGACTGGCTTGCCGAGCTGCTCGACGCCTATGCGCGCGCGAACAGCATCCTGCTCGATCTCGACCGCGACATCTGGGGCTACATCTCGCTCGGCTACTTCCGCCAGAAGGTGAAGGCGGGCGAGGTCGGCTCCTCGACCATGCCGCACAAGGTGAACCCGATCGACTTCGAGAACTCCGAGGGCAACGTGGGCATCGCCAACGCGCTGCTGCGCCACCTCTCGGACAAGCTGCCGGTGTCGCGCTGGCAGCGCGATCTCTCCGACTCGACCGCGCAGCGCAACGTCGGCACCGCGCTCGGCCATACGCTGCTCGCATACAACGCCTGCCTGCGCGGCCTCGGCAAGCTCGCGGCCCACCCGCCGCGCCTCGCCGCCGACCTCGAGGCGAACTGGGAAGTGCTCGCCGAGGCGGTACAGCAGGTGATGCGGCGTCATGGCGTGCCCGACGCCTACGACAAGCTGAAGGCGATCAGCCGCGGCAAGCGCCTGGAGCGGCGCGCGCTCGCGGCTTTCGTCAAGGCGCTGCCGATCCCGCCCGAGGACAAGAAGCGCCTGCTCGCGCTCACCCCGGCCAAATACACCGGCCTCGCCGCCGAGCTGGCGAAACGCGTTTGAGCCGCCTTTTTCTCTTCCTGGGCGCGCTTCTTGCGGCCGCCCCGGCTTTGTCTCAGGAAATCGTCACGTTGCAAACCCGGCCCGGCGTCACGCAGTCATTCTTCATCGCCAACATGGGCGAGCACAAGGCCCAAGCCGCGGCGCTGCTGCTGATCGGCGGCGGCGGCGCGATCAATTTGCGCACCGAAGGCGGCCAGATCAAGTTCGGACAGGGCAACTTCCTGCCGCGCTCGCGGCGCGAGTTCATCCGCAACGGCATCCTGCCGGTCATCCTCGACAACGCGAGCGACCAGCAGGGAAGCGCCGGGATGAGCGACGACTTCCGCGAAGGCGCCGCGCACGTCACGGACATGCGCGCAGTCGTGGCGGAGATCAAGAAGCGTTACCCGGGCGTACCGGTGTTCATCGTGGGCACGAGCCGCAGCACGTTATCGGCCGCGCACCTCGCGGTACGGCTCGAGGCCGAGCTCACCGGCGTGGTGCTGACCTCCTCGTACTTCTACAGCCGCGGGCAGGGAAGTCGAGGCGCCATGATTCCCATGCTCGCTTCGTTCAACTGGTCGAAGATCAAGCTGCCGGTCCTATTCGTGCATCACCTGGACGACGGCTGCTTCGCCACGCCGTATCCCGATGCCAAGCGCCTGGAAACGCGCTATCCGCTGGTCACGGTCAACGGCGGCAAGCCCGCGGAGAGTGGGCCCTGCGATCCCTTCGCGCAGCACGGCTTCTTCGGCAAGGAAGCCGAGACCGTCGACGCGATCGCGGCCTGGATGCTCGGCAAGCCCTTCGCCAAAGAAATCAAGTAAGTGCTCTACGCCGCCACGATTTTCCTGTCGTCGTTCCTGCTGTTCCTGGTGCAGCCGCTGATCGCGCGCCTGATCCTGCCCTGGTTCGGCGGCAGCGCCGCGGTCTGGACCACCTGCATGCTCTTCTTCCAGGCGCTGCTGCTCGCCGGCTACGCGTACGCTCACCTGCTGACGCGCTATTCGCGCCGCTTCGAGCCGCTCATCCACAGCGCGCTGCTCGTGGTCGCACTCGCGACGCTGCCGATCGCGCCGAACGAGCTCTGGAAGCCGCACGGCAACGAGGATCCGGTGACCTGGATCTTGCTGTTGCTCGCGGCGAGCGTCGGGCTGCCGTACTTCCTGCTCGCCGCCAACAGCCCGCTCCTGCAGGCGTGGTTCTCGCGCGCGCGCCCGCACGAGAACCCGTACCGCCTGTTTGCGGTCTCGAACCTCGGCTCGCTGGTGGCGCTTCTCGGCTATCCGTTCCTGCTCGAGCCCTACCTCGGCGGCGCGGGGCAGGTGAGCCTCTGGTCGTGGCTGTTCGCGGGCTTCGCCGTGCTGTGCGGCGCCGTGGCGTGGCTTACGCCGAAAAAGGTAGCCACCGAAGCGCAAGCCGCCGCGAGCGCGCCGATTTCGAAGAATGATCTGATCCTGTGGCTCGCGCTCTCCGCGACGGGCTCGGTGCTGCTTCTCGCGGTGACCAACCACCTGACGCAGAACGTCGCCTCGGTGCCGCTGCTCTGGCTCGTGCCGCTCACCATCTATCTCGCGAGCTTCATCGTCACGTTCGAGAGCGAGGGCTGGTACCGGCGCGAGTGGCTGTGGTCGCTGCTGCTGGTGTGGATCGCGGCGATGGGATGGCTGCTCGTCGATCCCGATTTCCAGTTCGACCTGGCGGTGCAGCTCGCGATTTTCCTGCCGGGCCTGTTCCTCGGGTGCCTTTTCTGCCACGGCGAGCTCTACCGGCTGCGCCCGGCGCCGAGCCGGCTGACCGCGTTCTACCTCGCCGTGTCGGCCGGCGGCGCGCTCGGCGGCCTGCTGGTCGCGGTGGTCGCGCCGATGGTGTTCACCGGCTACTACGAGCTCGGCGCGGGGCTCGTGATCCTCGCGCTGCTCGCTTCGGTGCGCTTCGCCAACCTCAACGCCTGGGCGCGCGTGGGCAGCCTCGCGGTGTTGCTCGGCGTGGCAGGCTGCGCAGCCTACGACGGCTTTCGCTACCAGCGCGACGTGCGCGTTGCCTCGCGCAGTTTCTACGGCGTGCTGCGCGTGAAGGAATACGGCATCATCGGCGAGGAGTCGCACATGCGCCGCCTGGTGCACGGCGCGATCATGCACGGCGAGCAGTACCTGCACGAGAGCCAGCGCAACAAGCCGACGACCTACTACTACCCGGAATCCGGCGTCGGCGCGGCGATCGCCTCGGTGGGCGAGCGCCCGGCGCGCGTCGGGGTGATCGGCCTGGGCGCCGGCACCATCGCGACCTACGGCCGTCCCGGCGACGTGTACCGCTTCTATGAAATCGACGAGCGCGTGATCGAGGTGGCGATGCGCGAATTCACCTACCTGCGCGACAGCAAGGCCAAGATCGAGCTCTCGCTGGGCGACGCGCGCCTCGCGCTCGAGCGCGAGAAGGGGCAGCGCTTCGACGTGCTGGCGGTGGACGCATTCTCAAGCGACGCGATCCCGGTGCACCTCATCACGCGCGAGGCGCTCGGCGTCTACCTCAAGCACCTCGCGCCCGACGGCATCGTCGCGTTCCACGTCTCCAACCGCTTCCTGGACCTGATCCCGGTGGTGGCGCGGCTCGCGCTCGAGCACGGCGCGCACGTCATGCTGGTGCGCGACGATCCCGACGAGGAAGAAGACCCGAAACGCTCGCGCACCGACTGGGTGCTGGTGTCGCGCGACCCCGCCGCGTTCAAGCGCCCCGAGATCGCCGAGCGCAACCCCGAGGAGATCGAAGACCGGACCGACTGGCGGACCTGGACCGACGACTACTCGAACCTGATCCAGATCCTGAAATAGGCAAAGGGGTCAGGACCCTTTTCCTGGAAAGGGTGCCAGATACCAATCGCTGAACAACCCCAGCACGAAGTACACGACCGGCACCAAGAACCACAGCCAAGCCCATTTCCGCTTGACACTCATGGTTCAGGCTCGAAGAGGTTCGTGACCGCTTTTCCTAGACGACGGCGCCTTCCTGCTCGTCGCGCGGGCCGGTGGTCTTCTTCTTGGCGGGGACGATGAACTGCTCGCGCCGGGCGCCGAGCCACATGACGAGCGGGCTCGCGACCAGCACCGAGGAGTAGATCCCGAACAGAATGCCGATGGTGAGCGCGAGCGCGAAGTAGTGCAGCGCCACGCCGCCGAAGATCAGCATCGTCGTGACCATCATCTGCGTGCAAAGGTGGGTGATGATGGTGCGCGAGATCACGCCGGTGATCGCCGAGTCGATGACTTCCGCGGTGGTGGCCTTGCGCATCTTGCGGAAGTTCTCGCGCACGCGGTCGAACACCACCACCGACTCGTTCACCGAGTAGCCGAGCACCGCGAGCACCGCGGCGAGCACCGGCAGCGAGAATTCCCACTGAAAGAAGGCGAAGAAGCCGAGGATGATCACCACGTCGTGCAGGTTGGCGACGATGCCCGACAGGCCGAAGCGCCACTCGAAGCGCAGCCACAGGTAGAGCACGATGCCGACCGCGGTGACGAGGAGCGCGAGCGAGCCGTACTCGACCAGCTCGCTGCCGATCTGCGGGCCGACGAACTCCACGCGGCGCAGCTCGGCCGACTTGTCCTGGTCTTTCAGGACCTGGAGCACTTTTTGTGAAAGATCGGCGCTGCTCTGGTTCTTCTCCACGTGCATGCGGATCAGCACGTCGCGCGAGGAGCCGAAGTTCTGCACCTCGGCCTTGTAGCCCGCGCCCTCGAGCGTGCGGCGGATTGCGTCGACGTCGGCCGCCTGCTGGTAGCCGACCTCGATCAGCGTGCCGCCGGTGAACTCGATCGAGAAGTTGAGGCCGCGCGTCGCGAGGAAGAACACCGCGGCGAGGAAGGTGACGAGCGAGATGATGTTGAAGACGAGCGCATACCGCATGAACGGTATGGTTCGGCGGATCTTGAAGAACTCCATCTAGGCTATTTCCATGCGGTGTCGCCGATCGAGAGATGGGCGACGCGGCGGCGGTGGCCGTAGACCAGGTTCACCATGGCGCGCGACACCACCACCGCGGAGAACATGGAAGTGAGGATGCCCAGGCAGTGCACCACGGCGAAGCCGCGCACCGCGCCCGGCACCAT
>DASRIR010000393.1:0-2890 GCA_035649875.1 Burkholderiales bacterium
GGTCGACCTGAACCGCAAGATCGTGCAGCACCAGGAAGGCGGCATCGTTCGCGCCATCCGGGTGCGCGACGGCGATCGCGTGAACCAGGGCCAGGAGCTCGTGCTGCTCGACGACGTGCGCATCGATGCGCAGCTCGACCTACTGCGCACGCAGCTCGACGCCGAGCGTGCCAAGGCGGCGCGCCTGGAGGCCGAGCGCACGCTCGCCGCGAAGCCCACGTTCCCCAAGGATCTGCTGAAGCGGGAGCACCTCACGCGCGAAGAGGCGCTCTTCCGTGCGCGCCGCGAAGCGCTCGACACCCAGATCGAGGTGCTGCGCAAGCAGATCCGCGAGACGGTGGAGGAGGCGGGTGCGCTCGCCCAGCAGATCAGCGCCGAGGAGCGCGCGCTCAAGCTGCAGAAGGACGAGCTCGCGGCGAACGAGCGCCTGCTCGAGCAGGGCTACGTGCAGAAGACGCGGCTCCTCACGCTGCAGCGCGCGGTCGCCGAGTACGAGGCGCGCCACGGCGAGCGCCGCGCCGAGCTTTCCAAGTCGCGCCAGCGCGCCTCCGAGCTCGAGTTCCGCATCCTGGCGATGCGCAACACCTACGTGCAGACCGCGACCGACGAGCTGAAGGAGTCCACCAGCAAGATGTTTGACCTCGAGGAGCGCATCCGCCCGTCGCGCGACGCCTCGGAGCGGCAGAAGATCGCCGCGCCGATCGCGGGCGAGGTCGTCGGCCTGCGAATCTTCAACGCCGGCTCGGTGATTGGGCCGCGCGAGGTGCTGATGGAGATCGTGCCGACGGAGAAGCGGCTGATCGTCGAGGCGCGCATCCGGCCCGAGGACGTCAACCACGTGCGTCAGGGCTCGGAGGCCGACATCCGCCTCACCGCCTACCAGAGCCGGACCACGCCGCTCGTGCCGGGCGCGGTGACGTATGTTTCCGGCGACCGGCTGGTCGAGCAGCAGACCGGCATGCCGTACTACATCGTGCACATCGACGTTCCCGAGCACGCTCTCGGCGCGGCGAACCTCCGGCTGCAGGCCGGGATGCCGGCGGAGGTCTTCATCCGCACCGACACCCGCACCGCGCTCGACTACCTCCTCGCTCCGGTCACCTCGTATCTCAGGCGCGCCATGCGCGAGCCTGTCTGATGCGCCTGTTGTTCGTTCATCAGAACTTCCCCGGCCAGTATCGTCATCTGGCCGCGCATTACGCGAAGCAATCCGGCCATCAGGTGGTCGGGCTGGGCGAAAAGTTGAACGTGCGGCGCCAGGCGCGCCTTCCGGGCGTGCAGCTTCTCGGCTACGAGGTGCCCGCGCTCGAAACCCCCGACCCGTTCAACGCCTCGGTCCTGCGCGCGATCCATCGCGGCAAGCGCGTCGCGGCCGCCGCCATCCAGCTCAAGCGCCAGGGCTTCAGCCCCGACCTGATCTTCGCCCACATCGGCTGGGGCGAAGCCTTGTTCCTCAAGGACATTTATCCGAAGGCGCGCGTGGTGCTCTACTGCGAGTTCTTCTACCGCGGGCGCGGCGCCGACCTGGGTTTCGACCCGGAATTCCCGGCCAACGCCGAAAAGATCCTTCGCCTGCGCGTGATGAACGCGCCGCTTCTTATGTCGCTGGACGCGAGCGACTGGGGCATGGTCCCCACGCGCTGGCAGCAGCGGCAGTTCCCGCCGGCTCATGCGTCGCGCATGAGCGTGATCCATGACGGGATTGATACGGATCTTGCCAGCCCGGGGACTACCGACCGCAACGAAGAGCTTATTACTTATGTGGCGCGCAACCTCGAGCCCTATCGCGGCTTCCACATCTTCATGCGCTCGATTCCGGAAATCCAGAAGCGCCGGCCGAACGCGCGCATCGTGATCGTCGGCGGCGACGAGGTGAGCTATTCGCCGCGCCTGCCGCCCGGCCAGACCTATCGCGAGCGCATTCTGCGCGAGATCGACGGCAAGGCCGACCTGTCGAAGGTCACCTTCACGGGACGAATCCCGTACACACAGTACCTGGAGCTGCTGCGCCGCTCGTCGGTGCACGTGTACCTGACTTACCCCTTCGTGCTGTCCTGGTCGCTGCTCGAAGCGATGTCGGCGGGCTGCCTGGTGGTCGCGTCGCGCACGGCGCCGGTGCAGGAGGTGATCCGCGACGGCGAAAACGGCCTGCTGGTGGATTTCTTCTCCACCGAGCAGATCGCAGCCCGGGTGGACGAAGCCCTCTCGATGAAGGATTCCCGGCTGCTGCGCGAGCGCGCCCGCGGTGCGGTGATCGAGCGCTACGACCTGAAGCGCGTCTGCCTGCCGGCGCAAATCGGCATGGTCGCGCGGTTGCTCAAATCAGAGAAACAGCTGGATCGAGGGCAGGGCGGAGTCCGCGTTCAGGATGTCCACCCGCTTCAGGCGGATGCGCAGCCCGCTGGCTGAGCTCACCAGCGTGTGCCAGGCGACGGCGGCGTAGCGCTGCGACTCGTCGCCGCGGGTCTCGGTGTAGAGGAAAGGCGTCCGGGTCAGGAACTCGCCGCGCGCCGCGTCTGACTTTTCAACTTCCGGCGTTTGCAGGACGTGAAGACAGCGGCTCTGCGGCTTCTGCGAGTACGCGGTCGGCTGCTTCATCCGCTCGATGCGCAGCTTGAGGAGCAGCTTGTCCTCGTAGGCGAGCGAGTTGTGGGCGAGGGCATCGGTCTGCCCCGGCACGAGCGGCACCCAGTAGTAGGCGTCCTCGGTGAAGAGCTCGTACCACTCGTCGAGGCGTCGCTCATCGATGAGCCGCGCCTCTCGAATGACGAAGCGGGCAAGCTCCGCCTCGGTCATTGCATGAACTCACGCCAGGCGCGGAACTGGTTGCGCATGGAGATCTCGCTCGTGCCGTTGCACGTGAGCTCGCCTTTTTCGAGCTCCGCGGCGT
>DASRIR010000394.1:0-4069 GCA_035649875.1 Burkholderiales bacterium
CAAGGACGACACCGCGTCGGTATGCGCGGTGCTCGAGTCGATGGCGAAGCTGCGGCGCTAGCGCTCCCGGTCGCGCTCGGCGCGGTCTGCCCACAACCCGACGACCGCGACGACGAACGGCAGGATCAGCAGGAACAGGAACGAGCGGTCGAGCTGCGCGAACCACTGCATCCACAGCTCCAGATCGAACAGCTCGCCGACCTGACCCTTGAAGCCGCGGAAGCAGGCGACCGCGACCAGCGTGGGCGGCAGCGCGGCCGCGAACAGGCCGAACGCGTTGATCGACTGCTCCTCGAAATGGTCCTTGAGGATGGCGAACCCGGCCGGGTTCGGCGCGTTGGCGATGACCGTCAGGCCGCCGCCGGCCACGGCGCCGGCCACCAGGGCGTACTTGTAGTCCTCCGAGACGCCCTCGACCAGCGATCCCAGATAGGTCAGCGCGGCGTTGTCGGTGATCGCAGTGAGCGCGGTGGCCCCGTAGAAGAGCGTGCTTTCGTCCAGCCGCGACAGCACGTCCTGCAGCCACCAGCGCTGCTGGCCGCCCAGCACCACCAGCCCCGCGAGGAAGAACGCGACCATCAGTCCTTCGCGCAGCAGAAGGCGGTCGTGGTGCCGGCGATAGGCCTCGGCGAGGCCGAGGAACAGCAGGAACAGCCCCATGAACGCTTCGGGCTGGTGATTGGTGAACACCACCGCGCCGAGCAGCAGCACGTGGAGCAGCACCAGCAGTCCCGGCACGCGCGCGCCGGCCCCGCCACCGTCGGCCCGCGCACACGCGGCGAGCTGGCGCCGGAAAAGGAAGGTGACCGCGGCGGCGTTCACGAGCACCGCGAGCAGCGCCTTGGCGCCGAACATCGACAGCATGAAGCCCGTGGTCCATTCCCACTTCGCGGCCACCATCAACACCGGCGGCGCGGCGAAGTTGGTGAGCGTGCCGCCGACCGAGACGTTGACGAACAGGACGCCGAGCGTGGCGTAGCGCAGGGCGGAGGATGCGCCCGAAGCGAAGATGCGCTCGCGCAGCATGAGCGCGGCGAGCGTCATCGCCGCCGGCTCGGTGATGAGCGAGCCGAGCAGCGGCACGAGCGACAGGCTGAGGAAGTAGCCGGCGACGCCCGGCGACATCGGCAGGGCGCGCGACGCCGCCTCCACGCTGTCGCGCGCCACCTGCATCACCGGCCGGCTGGCGGCGATCACCATGATGACGAACACGAACATCGGCTCGGTGAAATGCAGCGTGTCGAGGTACTCCGACGAGGCGCCCCAGCCGTAGGCGAGCGCCATGAACAGCACCAGCACGATCGCCCAGAACCCGAACACCGCCTCGACCTCGCCGAGCAGGTGCCAGACGCCGGCGTGCGCGGTGCGCGTGTGCGCCAGGTGCTCGAAGTAGCGCGTCGAGAAGGTGTGGAGGACCGCGAGCGTGAAGAGCGCCGCGCCGGTGATTTCGAGGGGGCCGATGGCAGGCATGGCGCGAAGCTACGGCAGGCGCCGCGCCGCGGCCATTCGCAAATCGACGTAAGTGAAACTACGTACTTGCCCGCGCAGGCCTCGGCTCGCAAGATGCGCTTCTGCAGATGAAGCTGCTCCGCTATCTGCGCGACGCCGCGGTATTCGCGCCCTGCTACCTGCTGCTCGACTGGGTGAGCTACATCCACCCGCTCGGCCCCTTCAACATCACCCCCTGGAACCCTCAGCCCGCGCTCGCCATCGCCTGGATGCTGCTGGGCGGGCTGGTGCACGCGCCGGCGGTGTTCGCCACCATCCTGCTCGCCGACCTCGTGGTGCGCAGCGTCCCGCTCGGCGTCAGCCTGGTCACCGCGCTCGTGCTGAGCGCCGGATATGCCGGGCTCGCCTACGGCCTGCGCGTGCTGCTGCGGCCCCGGCCGGACCTTCACAGCCTGCGGCAATTGACGCTCTTCATCGCCCTGGTGATTCCGGGCAGCGCGCTGATCGCCGCCGGCTTCGTCGGGGTGCTTTTCGCCCTCGGATCGCTGGGGCCGGCCGACGCCCTGCCGGCGTGGCTGCGGTTCTGGGTGGGCGACGCGGTCGGCGTGCTGGTCACCGCACCCCTGCTGCTGGTGGTCGCCGATGGCGCGGGACGGCGCAGCTTCGCCGCCATGGCGCGGCGCTGGGAGACCTATGCCCAGATCGCGCTGCTCGCGGCCACGCTCTGGCTGATCTTTGCCGGCCTGGGCGGCGATCCATCGCACCACTTCTACCTCGTGTTCCTGCCGCTGATCTGGATCGCGATCCGGCACGGCCTGGGCGGCGCGATCGCCGCGGTCGGCGTAGTGCAGCTCGGCGTCGTGCTCGGGATCCATCGTCATCCGATCCAGGGGCTGCCGATCATCGAGCTGCAGGCGCTGGTCGCCGCCCTTACGCTGACCGCGCTCTACCTCGGGGTGATGATGGATGAACGGCAGCGCGCGACCGAAGGCCTGAAGCAGTCGCTGCGCCTCGCCACCGCCGGCGAGATGGCGGGGGCGATCGCGCACGAGGTCAACCAGCCGCTGACCGCGCTCACCAACTACGCGCGCTCTAGCCAGATGCTGCTTGCCGCCGGCAGGACCGACGAGCTCATGGGCGTGATCGAGCGCATGCTCGCCGAGGCGCAACGCGCCTCGGAAGTCGTCCGGCGCCTGCGCGACTTCTTCCGCGAGGGCCGCACGCGCCTCGAGCGCGTGCCGGTGGTCGAGCTGCTGGAAAGCGCGCGGCGCGACGCGCAGGATTCGCGCATCGGCAGCTTTGCGGTCAGCGGCGATTCGGGCCTGCCGTACGTGCTGGTCGATCGCCTGCAGATCGAGCTGGTGCTGCGCAATCTCATCCGTAACGCCGCCGAGGCCATGGATGGCGCGCCCGGCGCCAGTCGCATCGACGTCAGCGCGCAGTGCGACGACGCGGCGCACGTGCGCATCGTGGTGCGCGACAACGGCCCGGGCATCAGCGCCGCGCGCCGCGCAAAGGTCTTCGAGCCGTTCGTTTCCGGCAAGCCGACCGGCATGGGGCTGGGGCTCGCGGTCAGCCGGGCGATCGCCGAAGCTCACGGCGGCTCGCTCGATGCGATGCCCGGCGGCCACGGCGAGTTCCACCTGGTGCTGCCGGTGGAAGCAGCGCATGCCTGAGCGCGGCTCGCTGGTGGTCTACGTGGTCGACGACGATGCGGCGATCCGCGATTCGCTCGCCCTGATGCTCGGCCTGGCGGGCTACGCCACGCGCCTGTTCGCCGACGCGGAGAGCTTCCTCGCCGCCTTCGAGCCGGCCTGGTCGGGCTGCGTGGTCGCGGACCTGCGGCTGCCGGGGCTGAGCGGCGTCGAGCTGCAGGCACGCATCCGCGAACGCGGCAGCTCGATTCCGTTCGTCATCATCACCGCGCACGGCGACGTCCGCGCGGCGCGCGACGCGTTTCGCGCGCAAGCGGTGGACTTCATCGAGAAACCGTTCGAGGACGCGCAGCTGCGCGCCGCGATCGACAGCGCCTTCGACCGGGAAAGCGTGCGGCTGGAGAACGCCGAGCTGCGCCGCGTCGATACGGCGAAGCTCGCCCGGCTGACCCCTCGCGAGCGCGAGGTGCTGGAACACGCCGTCAACGGCTCCCATGCCAAGGAAATCGCCGCCGCGCTCGGCATCAGCCCGCGCACCGTCGAAGTCCACAAGACTCGCATCATGGAAAAGCTGGAGGTCCGCAACATCGCGGAGCTCGTGCGCCTGCGGTTCAGGTAAGCGACTGCAGGGTCTGGAGCAGCGCGTCGATCTCGAACGGCTTCTGCAGCGTGGCGTCGACGCCGATCAGCGCGGCGTCGGGCAGGTAGTCGCGCTTGCTGAACTGCGCGCCGCCGGACACCACCACGATCCGGGTGCCGGGAAACTCGCGGCGGAACGAGTCGATCGCCTCGAAGCCGTCGGCGTCGGGCATGAAGATGTCGGTGATCAGCACGTTGGCCGGGCGCATGCGCTGCACTTCGAGCGCCTCGCGGCCGTTGGCCGCGACCTCGACCGCGTAGCCGGCGAGCTCGAGCGAGAGCTTGAGCGTGAGGCGCATGTCGGCGTCGTCGTCCACCACCAGCAG
>DASRIR010000395.1:0-3054 GCA_035649875.1 Burkholderiales bacterium
GTCGAGCAGACAATAGAACGCAATCGTCGTGCCGCGCATACGCCAACCGGATCATTCGGCCCACGCTTTGCATCGCAAAAGGCATGATCGACGTGCGCGCCTGGGATCGCTTCGTACACGCCAAGCCCGGCCGGCGCTTTCAGGATCGCTACCGGCGCATGCGCGAAGCCAAGGGCAGCACCTGGAAGCGCTGCGCCGTCTTCTGCGGCGGCATCCTTCTAGTCCTCGTGGGACTCTTCTTCATGGCCGTCCCCGGCCCCGGCATCCCCATCTTCGCCGTCGGCCTCGCCCTCCTCGCACAGGAATCAGCCGCCCTCGCCCGGACCCTCGACCGCGCCGAGATCCGCCTGCGCCGCCTCTGGAAACGCTTCCGCCGCCGCTAAAAAGAAAAAGGGCGCGGCTCTCGCCGCGCCCTTTCTTTGCGATCGATTTAGCTTAGATCGCTTCCAGCGCGTTCCATGAGAAGTTGCTCGTAATGTCCGGCGTGCCGTCGCCAGGGGCGAGATCAACCTGGACCTGCACGGCATTTAGGTCGCCGGGGGTGCTGCTGTTGATCGTGATGACCGCGTTGCTGCCGTTGGCCCCGTTGATTCGTATCTGCCCGCTTTCCGGGTACATCGCGCTTGATACGAAGCGAATCGGAGTGTTCGTGATCACCTGGACGGAGCCACCTAGATCACTGCTAGAGACGGTATAGCTCGCTGAGACGTCAACGAAGCCAGGCCCCTCAACCGACAGGATGTTGAAGCTCTTGATGAACCAGACTTCGGCGCCATGAGCCGCCCCAAGGCTGCTTCCGTTGAAGGTGACGACGCAAGTGCCAGGACCGCCAGGGCAATTCTCGTCAATGGAGAAGTTGCCAACCAGGCGCAGCGGCTGCGATCCGGTCTGCGTGAACGTGACGTCTAGGCTGAAACTGGCCTGGAACCTAGTGCTGGTATTAATGAGCACGGTTGCCGAGGCGGACCCGTTGATGACCTGTCCTGATTCCGGTGAACAAGAGTTGAAACGGAGCGTTGCAGACGTCGGGGTCTCGTCGCCTGTTATTGTGCCGCCGAACGGGCATGATTCATTGACGGGTACGTCGGACAAGCCCGAGCTAGTCGGGCGTGCCTGCTTCGCCTGGCGCGATACGGATTGCAATGCACGCAGAAGAGCGCGCGTGTTTGGTTGAGGCGTATCGACGGAGCTAGTGGACGCGCCGAAGGCGCCGGTTCCACCCACCGCTGGGTCGAGCGAAGCATCCGTGACCTGATTGATGTTGGATGCACTGATGGCGATCAGCGTGCTCGGCGGCTCCTGCAAACCACTTCCGCCGCCACCACCGCCTCCACCGCCACCGCAACCGAAAAGACCGGCGCAAGCGAGCGCTGCGCCGAACGTAGCTACGCTAAGTCTCCCTTTCATCCTGCTCTCCCTGTATGCCATCTCAATGTGGCACTCCGGCGGGATGTTACCGGCAATACCCAGTCAGTCCAAGAGCGGGCGCGGAGGTCGGCTGTGAACTAATTGCAAAGAACGAGGTTGGCGAACTCGATCAGCATTCCCGGTTTGAGGTAGGCCGAGAAGGCGAGCGCCGTGGCGAGCGCGAGAACGCCCGCGATAGCGGTATTAAGCCACAGCTTGCGCATGCCGTCTTTCCGCGAGGGGCTTCTCGTTGACCGGGAGGTTGACCAGTGCCGCGAACACGCCGAGACCGATGGAGGCGATGAAAGCGCCATTGTACGACCCCGTGGTGTCGTAGAGGTAGCCCGCCAGCCAGACGCCGACGAAGCTGCCGATCTGGTGACCGAAGAAGACGATCGAAGCGAGCATCGCCATGTAGCGCATGCCGAAGATCTGGCCGACGAGGCCATTCGTGAGCGGCACCGTGCCAAGCCAGAGGAGGCCGATGCCGCACGCGAAGACGTACAGGTTGAGCGGCGTGAGTGGCAGCGCGATGAGGATGGTGATCAGCACCGCCCGGATGGAGTAGATCGTGGAAAGGAGGTACTTCTTGCTGAAGCGCCCGCCGAGGTAGCCCGCGCCGAGCGTGCCCACAATATTGAACAGGCCGATCAGTGCGAGCGCCGTCATGCCGTGCGTCGGGCTCAGGCCCGCGTCCGTGACGAACGCGGGCAGGTGCACCGTCAGCATCGCGATGTGGAAACCGCAGACAAAGTAGCCCCAGAACAGAAGATGGAAGCCCTTCTCGTTCATCGCCTCTCGCAGCGCCTGGCCGACCGACTGGTGCGAAGCACCGCCGGCCGCGTGCGGCCTGCCCGCGAGGGCAAGCGTGAGCGGAAGGATGAGCGCCGCGATGCCGGCGAGCACCAGTAGCGCGTTATGCCAGTTGAGCGAGGCGATGAGCACCTGCGTGAGCGGCACCAGCGCGAACTGGCCGAAAGAGCCGGCCGCGGTCGCGATTCCCATATAGAGGCTGCGCCGTTCCGGCGCCACGGTGCGGCCGATGACGGCGAGGATGATGCCGAACGAAGTACCGCCGAGCGCACCGCCCAGAAGAAGAGCCGCGTTCACGTGCATGAGCCACGGCGTGTCGATATAGGCGACACCGATCAGCCCGAGGATGTAGCAGATGGCGCCGATGGCGATGATGCGCCCGGGCCCATAGCGGTCGGCAAACCCGCCCGCCACCGCGCCGAGCGCGCCCCACATCAGGTTCTGGAGCGCGATGGAGAAGGAAAAAACTTCGCGTCCCCAGCCATACTCGAGCGCCATCGGCTGCAGGAAAAGGCCGAACCCGGCGCGGATGCCGAACGAGATCGTCATGATGATGCAGCCGCAGATGAGGATGACGAGGGGCGTACGCCAGGAATGGATTTGCATCGGTGCAGTCTAGCTTACGCCGCGCCATGCCGGCCGCGCATGGCAGGCATTCAGCCCAGGAAGTAACGCGGAATCCAGGTCGAGAGGCCGGGCACGAAAATCACGACGACGAGCGCGAGACATTCCGCCGCGAAAAACGGCCACACATGGCGCGTCGTGTCGTCGAGCGTAGTGCGCGCGATGTTAGTCGTGACGAAAAGGAGCGGCGCGGTTGGGGGAGACACGGCG
>DASRIR010000396.1:0-3399 GCA_035649875.1 Burkholderiales bacterium
CCAGACGTAGTTCTTGAGCTGGTCGTAGAACGGCGTGCGCGCGCGCTCCTGGATCTGCGCGTTGAGGATGCGATAGATGCCGCGATAGTCGCGCTCCTCGCGGTAGAAGTAGCCGTCGACCGATTCGGCGAACAGCGCGTCCACCACGTCGTCCTCTTTTTCCTGCGCGATGACGATGTACACGTCGAGCTCGGGGCGCAGGCGCGTGATGCGCTGCACCAGCTCGAGCGCCGACATCTGGAGCCTCGGCGGCTGCTTGCCGCCCTTCCTGCCGTTGCTGGAGAGGGTGTACAGCGTGTCGTCGACCAGCACGGCCTGCAGGTTGCCTTCGGCCTCGATCACGCGCAGCGCCTCCTTCGCGGTGGTCACGCCGATGAAGCCGATGCCGAGCGGGTTGTCGAGCGTGCGCGCCGCGGCGTTGAGGCCCTTGACGAACTCGCGCAGCTCGAGCTGCTCGTCGTTGATCACGAGGATCCGGCAGGAGGGCTTCGCCATCAGGCCTTCTTAATATAATGGGCCATGCCTGAAGGCGCGGTCGTCGAGTTCGTCATCCTGGGGACTACGCTCGACGGCAAGGCATTCCGCCCGAGCGACTGGGCCGAGCGGCTGTGCGGCGTGATGGCGGCTTTCGGCGGCGACCACCGCATGCAGTACTCGCCGTTCGTGCATCCGATCACCGCGAACGGCGTGCGCTGCGTGGTGGTCGACGCGCGGCTCGAGCAGATCGAGCCGATGGCCTACCGCTTCCTGGTCAATTTCGCGAAAGACAACGAGCTGCAAGTGCGCGACGGCCGCGTCGCGGAGCGCACTAAACTGGCGGAAATGCAGCGCGTCGGGGATACGGCCTGACTACTTCATCCCTTTGAGGGCGTGTGCCAGCCGGCTCTTGTGACGGTCACCGGCGTTGCGGTGCAGGACGCCCTTCGCCACGATGCGGTCGATGACGCGCTGCGATTCGCGCAGCGTTTTCGCGGCGTTCTCCTTGTTGCCGGCGGCCACCGCCTTCTTCACGTTCTTGATGGCGGTGCGCACCTCGGTGCGCAGGCTCATGTTGTGCTCGCGCCGCTCGACCGCCTGCTTGGCGCGCTTGCGCGCCGACTTGATGTTTGCCATGAATTCAGTCCTAAAAGGGGCGCGAAGTTTAGCATGAACGGCTCTCTGGACGCATGAACCTCCTGCGGGTCCTGGCGACCGTGAGCAGCCTGACGATGGTCAGCCGGGTGCTCGGCTACGTGCGCGACTTCTTCATCGCGCGGGCGTTCGGCGCGGGCCTGCTGACCGACGCGTTCTTCGTCGCGTTCAAGATCCCGAACCTGCTGCGGCGGCTGTTCGCCGAGGGCGCGTTCTCTCAGGCCTTCGTGCCGATACTCGCGGAACATAAGAACAAAAAACCGTTAGAAGAAACAAGATCGTTGATCGACTCGATCGCCACGGTGCTGTTCCTCGCCCTGGTGCTCGCCGCGGCGCTCGGCATGGCGGCGGCGCCGATCATCGTCTACCTGACCGCGCCGGGGTTCGCCGCCGAGCCGGAGAAGTTCGCCCTCACGGTGACGCTGCTGCGCATCACGTTTCCGTACATCGTCTTCATCTCGCTCGTGGCGCTCGCCGCCGGCATCCTCAATACCTGGAACCGCTTCGCGGTGCCGGCGATCACGCCGGCGCTGCTCAACGTCGCGTTCATCGTCGGCTCGGCGTTTTTCGCCGATCATTTCGACCCGCCGGTGCTGGTGCTCGCCTGGGCGGTGTTCGCGGGCGGAGCGCTGCAGCTCGCCTTCCAGGTGCCGTTTCTCGTGCGCATGAAGCTGATGCCGCGCTGGCGGCTCAATTGGTCGCATCCCGGGCTGC
The DNA here is from genome assembly GCA_035649875.1 of Burkholderiales bacterium. Lineage (GTDB taxonomy): Bacteria > Pseudomonadota > Gammaproteobacteria > Burkholderiales > SG8-39 > SCGC-AG-212-J23. The sequence continues at coordinate 1,846 of DASRIR010000396.1, forward strand.
GCCGCGTGCTGCTGCTGATGGCGCCGGCGGCCTTCGGCGTGTCGGTAAGCCAGATCTCGCTGCTGCTCAACCAGATCTTCGCGTCGTTCCTGCCGACGGGCAGCGTGTCCTGGCTGTACTACGCCGACCGCTTGATGGAGCTGCCCGCCGGGGTGCTCGGCGTCGCCGTCGGCACCATCCTGCTGCCCAGCCTGTCGAAGTACCACGCCACCGCCAACCCGATCGAATACAGCCGGCTGCTCGACTGGGGCTTGCGCATTACCGTGCTGCTCGCCGTGCCGAGCGCCGTGGCGCTGGCGGTGCTCGCGATGCCGCTCATTACGATGCTGTTCCAGTACGGGCGTTTCGGCGCCGAAGACGCATGGATGACGCGCCAGGCGCTTGTCGCGTACAGCGTCGGGCTGGTGGGGATGATTCTCGTCAAGATCCTGGCGCCCGGCTTCTATGCAAGACAGAACATCGCGACTCCGGTAAAGATAGGGATCGCCACACTGATCGCCACGCAGCTCATGAACCTGGCCTTCGTCGGACCGCTTCGCCATGCCGGGCTCGCGCTCGCCATCGGCCTGGGCGCGTGCCTGAATGCGCTGCTCCTGTTCCTGCTCCTCAGGCGGCAAAGCATCTATGTGCCGCAGCCGGGCTGGCCGGTGTTCGTGCTGAAGGTCTTCGCCTCGGTCGGGTTCATGGCCGTCGTGCTCTTCACGACGATGGGCGAGTCGTCCTGGTGGCTGCAGGCGCCCTGGCAGCTCAAGGTTCCGGCGGTATTCGGCCTGGTGCTGCTCGGCACCGCCGTCTACGCGGCGTGCCTGCTCGCTTTCGGCTTCCGGCCGCGCGATTTCTCGCGCCGGGCGGCGGAGTGATGGGCGTCGCGCTCGAGGCGTTCGCGCAACTGATCGCGCGCGACGATGCGCGCATCGACCTCGCGCGCGGCTGCCTGATGATCGCGCAGGACGCGTATCCAGGCCTCGACGTCGACCGCTACATGGGCGAGATCGAGCGTATGGCGGTGCGCCTGCGCGGGCGCCTGCCGCAGAAGGGCGGCGGCGAGGAGCGCGTGGTGGCGCTGAACCAGTTCCTGTACGAGGAGCTCGGCTACTGGGGGAACACCGAGGACTACTACGATCCGCGCAACAGCTACCTGAACGAGGTCATCGACCGCAAGACCGGCATCCCGATCACCCTGTCGATCCTGTACATGGAGCTCGGCCGGCGCATCGGCCTGCCGCTCGAGGGGGTTTCGTTCCCCGGGCATTTCCTGGTGCGGCTGAAGCTGCGCGGCGGCATGCTGGTGCTCGACCCGTTCTCGGGCGGCGCGCCGCAGTCGGAGGAGGATCTGCGCAACCGCGTGAAGCGCGTGATCCCCGACGGCGTGGCGGACGACCTGCCGGCTTCCGAGCTGCCGCTCGATCAGTTCCTCGAGCCGGCGAGCAACCGCCAGATCCTGTCGCGCGTGCTGCGCAACCTGAAGGGGGTCTACCGCAAGAGCGACAAGCCCGAGCGCATGCTCGACGTGCTGAACCGGATGCTGCTGGTCACGCCCGGCGCGAGCGCGGA
>DASRIR010000397.1:0-32773 GCA_035649875.1 Burkholderiales bacterium
GCGCTTCGCGGGCGAGGACATCACCCGGCTACCGGCGCCGAAGCGCGCGCGCAGGGGGCTCGGGCGCTCGTTCCAGATCACCAGCGTCTACCCCGAGTTCAGCGCGCTCGACAATGTCGCACTCGCGGTCCAGGCGCGGTCCGGCCACAGCTTCCGTTTCTGGCGGCCCGCGCGCGGCGACCCGCGGCTCGCCGAGCCCGCGGAGCGCGTGCTGGAACAGGTGGGTCTGCGAGAAAGAAAGAACGTCCTGGCGGCGAACCTTGCGCACGGCGAGCAGCGCCAGCTCGAGGTCGCCATGGCGCTCGCCACCGAGCCGCGCCTCCTGCTGCTCGACGAGCCGATGGCAGGCATGGGCACCGAGGAGTCGCAGCGCATGATCGCGCTGCTCTCCAGGCTCAAGCAGTCGAAGACCATCATCCTCGTCGAGCACGACATGGACGCGGTATTCCGCCTCGCCGATCGCATCTCGGTGCTGGTCTACGGGCGCGTCATCGCGACCGACGTGCCGGAGAAAATCAGGGCGAACGAGGAGGTGCGCAAGGCGTACCTGGGAGAGGAGGTCTGATGCTCGAGGTGCGCAAGCTCGAGACCTCCTACGGCCGCAGCCAGGTGCTGTTCGGCGTCGATCTGGAGATCCGGAAAAGCGAGGTCGTCTCGCTTCTCGGCCGCAACGGCATGGGCAAGACCACCACGGTGCGCTCGATCATGGGGATCGCGCCGCCGCGCGTGGGCACAATTTCATTCGACGGCAAGGCGCTGCGCGGCCTCCCCTCCTACCGGATCGCGCAGGCCGGCCTCGGCCTGGTGCCGGAGGGACGGCAGGTTTTCCCCAATCTCACCGTGCGCGAGAACCTCGTCGCGACCGCGCGCAAAGGCCCCTGGACGCTCGAGCGCATCCTCAAGCTCTTTCCGCACCTCGAAGCGCGCCAGCGCAACTACGGCAACCAGCTCTCGGGCGGCGAGCAGCAGATGCTCGCGATCGCGCGCGCGCTCATGACCAACCCGCGGCTGCTGATCCTCGACGAAGCGACCGAAGGCCTCGCGCCGCTCATCCGCGCGGAGATCTACCGCTCGATCGAGAACCTCAAGGCCGACGGACTGTCGATCCTGGTGATCGACAAGGACGTCAAGGCGCTGACCAGGGTCGCCGACCGGCACTACGTGCTCGAAAAGGGCCGCGTCGTGTGGAGCGGAACCTCCGCCGAGCTCGCCGCGAGCCGGGATATTCAACATAAATATCTTGGGGTCTAAACTAGGCGCATGAAACGCGAGAACGTCATCGGCCGGGCAAACGTCGAGGACACGCCGGAGCTCGAGGCCTATTACCGCGCCCTCGAGGGCGAGGAGCTCGGCGCGCTCTGGAACGTGGCCAACGAGATCGAGCCGTGGTATCCGCAGCCGAAATCGGTGCCGACGCTTTGGAAATGGAAGAAGGTCGAGCCGTTCGTGCGCCGCGCAGCCGAGCTGGTGAGCGCGGAGAAAGCCGCGCGGCGCGTGGTGATGCTGGTCAATCCCGGGCGGAAGGAATGGAGCGCGGCCGCGGGCCTGCTCTATACCGGCGTGCAGGTGATGAACCCCGGCGAGTTCACCTCCGCGCATCGCCACCAGGCGAGCGCGCTGCGCTTCGTAATGGAGGGGCGCGGCGCCTATACCGTGGTGGACGGCGAGCGCATGGTGCTCGGTGCGCGCGACTTCGTGCTGACGCCGAACGGCACCTGGCACGACCACGGCGTCGATGCCGACGGCACTCAGTGCACCTGGCAGGACGGCCTCGACATCCCGATGATGAACGCGCTCGACGCCAACTTCTACGAAGTGCATCCCAAGGTCGTACAGACGCCGGCGCCGCTCTCCCGCGAGAACTGGTCGAAGCCCTACTCGCCGGTGTTTCTGTACAAGTGGGACGAGAGCTACAAGGCTCTGAAGAAGGACGGCGCAATGTTCGAATATCGCAACCCGCTCACCGGCGGCCCGGTCATGCCCACCATGGGCGCGCGCCTCGAGCTCGTCAGAAGTGATCCTTCCTTAAGAAGACATACGGGAAGCGTGATCTACCAGGTGGCGACGGGAGGCGGCTGGACCGAGGTCGGCGAGCAGAGATTCGAGTGGCAGGAGAAGGACATCTTCTGCGTGCCGGCCTGGACCCGGTACCGGCACGGTGCCTACGAGGATTCGGTGCTGTTCTCGTTCAACGACTTCCCCGCGATGCGCGCGCTGGGCCTGTACCGCGAAGAATGATCAGCGCGGAGCAGAACGAACTGATGACGCGCATCGGCCCGGGCACGCCGGCCGGCAAGCTGCTGCGCCGCTACTGGCAACCGGTGGCGCTCGTGGACGAGATGCAGGGAGAGCGGCCGGTTAAGGCGGTCACCGTCCTGGGCGAGAACTGGGTCCTGTTCAAAAGCATTGAGAGGTACGGTCTGGTTGAGCGCCACTGCGCGCACCGCGGCGCCGACCTCGCCTATGGCCGCCTGGAAGACGGCGGCCTGCGCTGCTCATTCCACGGTTGGCTGTACGACGCGAGCGGGAAATGCATCGACACGCCCGCCGAGCCGGAAGGCAGCCGGCTGTGCGAGCACATCCGCCTGCGCGCGTGCCCCGTGGTCGAAAAAAACGGCGTGCTCTTCGCCTACCTGGGCGCGGGCGAGCCGCCCGCGTTCCCGCACTTCGACTGCTTCGTCGCCCCCGACGCGTACACGTTCGCGTTCAAGGGCTACTGGGACTGCAACTGGCTGCAGGCGCTTGAGGTGGGCATCGACCCGTCGCACGCCTCCTGGCTGCACAAGTTCTTCGAGGACGAGGACCCCGCGGCGAGCTACGGCAAGCAGTTCCGCGGCCTGCCGTCGGATTCGGCGATGCCGATCTCCAAGGTACTGCGCGAGTACGACCGGCCCGAGATCCGGGTCGAGCGCACCGCGTACGGCATGCGCCTGCATACTCTGCGCCGCATCAGCGAAGCGCAGACGCACATCCGCGTGACCAACGTCCTCTTTCCGCAGGCCTTCGTCATCCCGATGAACGCGGAGATGACAATCTCGCAGTGGCACGTGCCGGTCGACGACGGCGGCTGCTACTGGTACGCGATCTTCACGAGCTTCACCGCGCCCGTCGACAAGGAGACGATGCGCAACCAGCGGCTGAAGACCTATCCCGCGCCGGACTACAAGCCGATCTTTGGTCGCCACAATTCCTGGGGCTTCAGCGCCGACGAGCAGAAGCACCGTACCTTCACCGGCATGGGGTTCGACATCAACATCCACGACCAGTGGGCTTGCGAGTCGCAGGGCAGGATCCAGGACCGCACGCGCGAGAACCTCGGCAGCACGGACAAGGGCATCGTTCTCTACCGCCGCTTGCTGGTCGATGCGATTCGCAAGAACGAAGCCGGGCAGCTCGTGATCGATACCGAAGCCTCGGGTCCGCCGGCGATCGACGGCATCGGGCCAACGGCGAGCATCGACGAGTACTGGAAGGAATCCGACGCCACGCGGCGCAAGCGCTCCGCCTGGGCCGCATGAATTTTCCGAAGGGCATGAAGCAGGTCCGGTTCTCGTTCGCCGACCAGCATGGCGTGCTGCGCGGCAAGACGCTGACCGTGTCCGCCGCAGAGGCGGCCATGGAACGCGGCGTCACGGTCACGAGCACGCTGCTCCTCAAGGACACGTCGCACAGGACCGTATTTCCGGCGTTCACGCCCGGCGGCGGCGTCGGCATACCCGAGATGCAGGGCGCGGCGGACATCCTGATGGTTCCGGATGAATCCACCTTCCGCGAGCTGCCATGGGCGCCGGACACCGGCTGGTTCCTGTGCGACCTGCAGTTCCCCGACGGCCGCCCGGTGCCCTTCAGCACCCGCATGCACCTGCGCAAGGCCCTGGAGAGGCTCGAGAGCGCAGGCTACGAGTTCGTCGCCGGCCTCGAGGTGGAGTTCCACCTCTTCCGGATCGTCAATCCGCGCCTTCAGCCCGCCGACGCCGGACAGCCGGGAACCCCGCCCGAGGTGGAGCTTCTCACCACGGGCTACCAGCTCCTGACCGAGCACAAGTACGACCAGCTCGACCCCCTGGTCGATCTTCTGAGGACCAATCTGGAAAAGCTGCAGCTTCCGCTGCGCACGTTCGAGATCGAGTTCGGCCCGAGCCAGCTCGAGCTCACGCTCGCGCCGCAGACCGGGATCGCGGGCGCGGACGCGATGGTCCTGCTGCGCAGCGCGGTGAAGCAAGTCGCGCGGCGCCACGGCTTCCATGCCACCTTCATGTGTCGACCGAAGCTGCCGAACGTCATGTCGAGCGGCTGGCACCTGCACCAGTCGCTGAGGAGGAACGGCCTGAACGCGTTCACCTCCGACCGGGAAGATCTTTCCGATACCGGGAAACAGTACCTCGCCGGCCTCCTCGCCCATGCGCGCGGCGCGGCCGCGTTCGCCGCACCGACGATCAACGGCTACAAGCGCTATCGCCCCTACTCGCTCGCGCCCGACCGCGTCACCTGGGGCAAGGAGAACCGCGGCGCCCTGCTGCGCGTGGTGGGCGGGCCGCGCGACGCGGACACCCGCATCGAGAATCGGATCGGCGAGCCGGCGGCGAACCCCTACCTCTATTTCGCTTCACAGATCTATTGCGGCCTGGACGGCATGGAACGGCGCATGCAGCTGCCGCGCTCCGCCGATACGCCCTATGAAGCGCGCGTGGACATGCTGCCGCGCACGCTGGAGGAAGCGCTCCAGCACCTGCGGGTCGACAAGGCGCTGCGCGAAGGCTTCGGCGGCGTGTTCCTCGAGTACTACTGCCACATTAAGGAAGCCGAGATCGCGCGCTTCAACCTCGAAGTGAGCGACTGGGAACACCGGGAATATTTCGACTTGTTCTGAAGGAGAAACGATGGAGCAGCGTCAACTCGGGAAGAGCGGCCTCAAGGTTTCCGCTCTCGGGCTGGGCCTGATGTCGATGTCGGGCGTGTACGGCAATGCGAATGACGACGAGTCGATCCGCGTCATCCACTACGCGCTCGACCGGGGCATGAACTTCCTCGACTCGGCCGATATGTACGGCTGGGGCCACAACGAGACGCTGCTCGGCAAGGCGCTCAAAGGTAAGCGCGACCGGGCGATCGTCGCCACCAAGTTCGGCCAGGTGAAGCAGGCCGACGGCAAGCAGACGGTCGACGGCCGCCCGGAATATGTGCTGCAGGCATGCGAGGCGAGCCTCAAGCGCCTCGGCATCGACGTGATCGACCTCTATTACCAGCACCGCGTCGACACCAACGTGCCGATCGAGGACACGGTGGGCGCCATGAAGCGCCTCGTCGAGCAGGGCAAGGTCCGCGCGCTCGGGCTGTCGGAAGCGCGCCCCGACACGATCCGTCGCGCGCACAAGGTGCACCCAATCGCGGCGGTCCAGAACGAATACTCCCTGCTGTACCGAAAGGAGGGGGAGGAAACGCTGCAGGCCTGCCGCCAGCTCGGCATCGCGCTCGTGCCCTACGCGCCGCTCGGTCGCAGCATGTTGACCGGCACTGTCCACGGCAAAGCCGACCTGCCCGAGGGCGACCGCCGACTGCAGCATCCGCGCTTCCAGGGCGAAGCGCTGGATAAGAACGTCTCGCTCGTGAAGAAGGTCGAAGGGATCGCCGCGGAGAAGAAATGCACCCCTGCGCAGCTCGTGCTCGCGTGGGTGCTCGCGCAGGGCAAGGACGTGGTGCCCATCCCCGGCACCAAGCGCCGCGAGCGCATCGATGAAAACCTTGCCGCGCTCGACATCAAGTTGACCGCCGACGATCTGAAGCGCATCTCCGATGCCGCACCGGTCGGCGCGGGCGCCGGCACACGCTATCCGGCCGAGACGATGAAGCGCGTGTACATCTGAGAACCTATGACGCCGCACGGTGGCTGGCGCTGGCCACCATGTGGTCGTTCCAGTACATCTTTCTGCGCGTGGCGGTGCCAGCCTTCGGCACCGCCGCCGTGGCCGAGGGCCGCGCGCTCTCCGCAGCCCTGTTCCTGGTGCCGTGGGCGATCTGGGTGGCGCGCCAGCGCATCGGCTTGGTCGAGCACTGGCGCGACCACCTCGCGGTCGCGCTGGTCAACAACGTGCTGCCTTTCGTCTGCTTCGCGTGGGCGGCGAGCGTGCTGCCCGCAGGCTACCTCGCGATCATCAACGGCATGGTGCCGCTCTGGGCCGCGGTGATCGCTGTCCCGGTACTGAAGGAGCGGCTTGGCGCTGGGCGCATCGCCGGTTTCGCGCTCGGCGTCGCTGGCGTCACGCTCATCGTCAACCTCGGGCCGGTCGAGCTCGGGTGGAAGACGCTGCTCGGCACGCTGGTGGCGATTGCCGGCGCCGGCTTCTGGGGCTGGGCCGGTGTGATGATCAAGCAACGCGCCGGGCGCGTGCCGCCGATGGGGCTCGCCGCGGGCTCGATGGTTTTCTCTGCCTTCCTGATGGCGCCGCTGTGGGCGACCGCGCCGCCGCCGTCCGAGTGGACCTTGCCCGGCCTGGCAGCAATGGTCGCCGTGGGACTGGTCTGCAGCGGACTCGCTTACCTGCCGTTCTTCACCCTGGTGCGGGACATCGGCCCCTCGCGCACGCTGACCGTCGGCCTGGCGGTGCCGGTCCTCGGCGTGCTTTGGGGCTGGGCTCTACTCGACGAGCAAGTCACGTTGGGAATGCTGGCCGGCGCGGCCCTCGTGATGGTCGCCCTAGCGCTGGTCCTGCGCCGTTAGCGTGCCGATCTTCACGTTCTCGCGCCGGGGCTCGTCCCAGTACTCGGCCTTGTCGATACGGACCTCGAGCAGCGCCAGGTCCGGGTCTTCCAGCCCGCGCGCAAACCAGCGCTCCAGGCCCGAGTTCCACAGGGCCCGCATCTTGTCCTCGTCGCGCACCACGCGCGCAGTGCCGGAGATCGACGCGAAGTCCTCGTCGCGCGGGTCGGCGTAGCACAAGCTGACCTGGTGGTCGCCGGCCTGGGCGCGCTCCGACTTGGGCGAATGCGCCTCGGTAAAGAACCAGAGGCGGCCCTCCGGGTCGAATTCCACCGTTTCCAGCGGGCGGCTGCGCAGCGAGCCGTCGGCCTCGATGGTGGTCAGCATGCCGATCTTCATCTGCCGTACCAGGGCAGCCAGCCGGGCGAGAGCCTGGCTCTTCTGCTTCGCGACTTTCATGAAATTTGCCTCCTGCCTAACCCGCAGCAAGGAAGGTGCCGTTTAAGGGAGGACAAGGAGGCAACAACCCATGCCAATGCTGAAAAAAGTCACGGCGACGGTGGCGCTGGCGCTGTCCGGCGCTGCCTATGCCACGGTCGTCGAGAAGCCGAGCACCCTCACCGACCAGCAGTCGGTCGCGGTGACCATCTACAACGAGAGCCTCGCGCTGGTGAAGGACCAGCGGCGCGTGAGCTTCGAGGCCGGCCGCAACCGCCTCGCGCTGCGCGAAGTGAGCGCCCGGATGCGGCCCGAGACCGCGCTGCTGCGCAGCCTGTCGCACCCCGGATCGCTCTCGCTGCTCGAGCAGAACTTCGACTTCGACCTGCTCACGCCGGCGAAACTGCTGGAGAAATACGTCGGGCGCAACGTGCGCATTGTCAGGACGCACCCGACCACCGGCGCCGAGTCGATCGAGACCGCCACCGTGCTTGCCGCGACGTCGGGCGTGGTGCTGCGCATCGGCGACCGGATCGAGACCGGCCTGCCCGGGCGCATCGTTTACGACGGCGTGCCGGCAAACCTGCGCGACCGCCCGACGCTGGTGAGCGAGCTGGACGCTGCCCGCGGCGGCGCACAGGCGATCGAGCTCTCCTACCTCACCGGCGGGCTCGCCTGGAAGGCCGACTACGTCGCCGAGCTGAACGCGAAGGACACGGCGCTCGACCTGAACGGCTGGGTGACGCTCACCAACACCAGTGGCACCGGCTACCCGAACGCCAAGCTCCAGCTCGTGGCGGGCGACGTCAACCGCGTGCGCGATGAAATGCGCCTCGCCGCCAAGAGCGGCGCGATGCGCGACAGAGCCGCCGAAGCGCCGGCCGCCCAGATGGCGCAGGAGTCACTCTTCGAGTACCACCTCTATACGCTCCAGCGGCCGACCACGATCGCCGACAACCAGACCAAGCAGGTCTCGCTGCTCAGCTCGCAGGGCGTGCCGGTGGTCAAGGAGCTCGTGCTCCAGGGCAACGACTACTACTATCGCTCGAGCGTCGGCGGCATCGGCCAGAAGATGAAGGTCGGCGTATTCGTGCAGCTCGAGAACCGCGAGTCCTCGCGCCTCGGCATGCCGATGCCGAAAGGCGTGGTGCGCGTGTACAAGAAGGACAGCGCCGGCAACGCGCAATTCGTCGGCGAGGACAAGATCGACCACACGCCGAAGAACGAGACCGTGCGCCTCAAGCTGGGCGAGGCGTTCGACGTCACCGCGGACAAGAAGCAAACCGACTTCAAGCGCCGCGAGCCGACCAACCGCGCGAGCTACGTGTTCGAGAGCGCGTACGAGATCGTGCTGCGCAACGCGAAGAAGGAAGCCGCCACGGTCGTGGTGCGCGAGCCCGTACCGGGCGACTGGACCATGCTGGAAGAGACCCAGCGCCACGCCAAGGTGGCCGCCGGTACCGCCGAATGGCGCGTCAACGTGCCGGCAGAGGGAAGCGCAACCCTGCGCTACCGAGTCCTGGTGCGCTACTGAAGCGTCACGGCAGGGTCTGGGCGAGCTTGCACTCGGCCACCCCGGCCTTGCCGGTCGCTTCGTCCACGAGGTGCAGCAGCGAGCGCGGCGACATCACGCCCATCTTCACCTCCTGCCAGACGAAGTAGTTGCGTCCCGCCTCGGCGCTCACGGCGATCAACGAGTCGTTCTCGGTCTTGGAGACGATCACGTGGGGACCGGGCGGCACCTGGAGCAGGAGGTAGGTCTTGGCGCCGGTGTCGCCGACGAGCTTCCCGTTCAGCACCACGGGCATCTTGATCGCCGCGCCCATCTGCTCGTTGCGGTAGACATAGATGTTCGCCGTGCCGGGCGACACCGCGTAACTCTTCGCCGCGGTATCCGCCTGCTCCGGCGCCATCTGCACCGATGCGCAACCGCTGGCGAGAACGACGGCCGCCAGTGCCGTTACGGCTACCCGTCTCCTCAGCATCGAGATCCCCTTGGTCACGCGGCCAAGCGCCGCGAGCCGCTGTATAGCATGCGGGGGTTCAGCCTTCCACCGGCAGCACGCGGATGCGGTACTCGTGCTTCAGTTTGCGCTTCAGCACCGGATCCTCAAGCTCCATGGAGAATCTTTCGGCCGGCCGGATGCCGCCTCGGGCGGCCAGGGTGCCGCAGAACATGGCGTAGCCGGGCTTCAGAGGATATCGCCCCATCAAATCCTCAGGCGAGCGCATCGCCGTCACCGGACCTTCCTGATAGAGCTCGCCGTCGGCCCAGGCGCGCAGCACGAGCCGCTCCCAGTGCGGCTTCACCTCGTCGTAGCGCCAGCTCTCAGTGGATACCGGCTTCGCGCAGAGCTGCTTCGAGAGCGACACGCCGATGGTCTCGGCCTTGCGGTCCGTGTGATCGGAGCCGACGGCGACCCGCAGCTCCTTCTCCTGAATCAAGACGAATTCGACCTCTCCGCTGGTGTCCGGGCCCGAAACCTGGATCTCGGTGGAATGACAGAACAGGTTCGCTGCCACGCGATAGAAGATCGGCGTGGTCTTCGGCGGCTTGACGCCGATCTCCTCCAGCTCCTTGATGTGCTTCCGGAGCGCGGCCTCGTCGCGCCCGGTCCAGCCGGCAATGATGAGCTCAGTGGGCTGGAATGCCATAGGTCGCCATCAGATCGTCCACCACTTTGTGATAACCCTCCCAGGGCGCTTCGCGGAAGCTGTGGTTGCGCACGATGAAGGACGCGCCGGCGTAGAACTTCTCGTACTGCAGGTGCCGGCCGGCGAACTCGGAGCCGATCAGGTCCCAGGCGAGCTTGTAGAGCTTCATGCGCTCGACTGCGCCGAGCTGCGGCGTCTGCCAGTAAGTCTCGAACATCTGCTTGAGCTTCGCGTCGTGCATCACGGTGATGTCGGCGGGCATCTGGAATACGCCGCCGCCCACCAGCTCGCGCAGCGCGTCGATGATCGCCGAGTGGCTCTCGGTGCACCAATTGAGCGCGGCATACATGTAGCGCCGGTTGAAGGTCTTCCAGCCTTCGGGCCAGTCCTCGGCGTCGTGCAGCTGGCCGGCGATCATGCCGCCGAGCGCCGCCTCGAGCGCGGCGAAGCGGCCGAGCACCTCGCGCACCGCCGGCACCTCGTTGGCGCCCGAGGCGTGCGCGATCTTGCTCGCGAGCCCCACGATCAGCTGCATCTTGGCGTGGAAGCGCACGTTGGACTGATGGTTGCCGTAGCAGTGCCCCGGCGTCCTGATGTAGATCTCGCGCGCGAGGATCGCGTCCATGTGCACGAACACGCGCTCCCACGGCACCTTGACGTTCTCGCACATCACCATCGAGTCGGTCTCGTCGAAGCGCCAGGTGAGCGGGTTCTCGAACTCGGAGGACGCGTGGCGCTCGAAGGGCTTGCGCGACCACAGCGTCACGCCCGGGGTATTCACCCGCACCGCGCAGGTCACCGACTCGGCGAGCTGGTTCGGCGCGAGCGGCAGCAGGTTGCCGATCCAGATCTCGTTGGCGAACACGGCGCCGGTCGCGAGCATCTTCATCCCGGTGATCACCACGCCGTCGTCGTCCTCCTTCACCACGCGCAGCGACGGCACCGGAATGTTCTGCTTCTGGTAGAACTCGGGATTGCGCGCGGCCTGCGGCGGCAGTACGGCGTACACGCCGTAGACGTCCTCGCGCCGCATGTGCTCGTAGTAGTCGAGCAGGTTCTTCGCGAACCCCTTGAACACCGACGGGTTCATCGCCATGCCGGTCACGAAGCTCGATACGTGGTCCGGCGAGCGACCCAGCAGGCCGTGGCTCATCGCCGCGATGGCCCGGTGCAGCTCCGTGCGCTTGGCCAGGTCGTCCTTGGTTTTCGCCCTCAGGAAGTAATTGCTGTACCCCTCGGTGCTAAAGCGCGGGTCCGCACGCTTCATGTCGTAGATCGCCGCCATCGAGCGCGCGCCGTTGCGGAACGCGGGGTGCGTGGTGACGTCCTCGACCTTCTCCGAGCCGATGTAGACGACGCGCCCGTCGCGCAGCGACTCGAGGTGGTCCTTACCGGTCTTCAGCATAGTAGTGAATCTCGTGCAGGATGCAGCCGCCACGCGAGGTGAACGGGCCGTGATGGACCCCCGGCGGCCGGCAGGCATAGGTCGGCGCGAAGCACTGCTCCCCGCCCTTGCCCTGCTTGTCGTTGCCGACCACGAGATCGCCCTGCACGACGTAGACCTCCTCCCAATGGTCGTGCACGAAGGGCTCGGTGGAAAAGGCGCCGGGCTCGATCTTGAGCAGCCGCGTGCGGCTGCCGCGCTTGTTCTTCTCGTCCAGGTCCGAGGCGAGGATCTTCTGGTAGAACCCCGGCGGGTATCCCGGCGGCACTTCCCAGCCGCTTTTCAGGTCGACCTTCACGAACTCCAGGTGCTGCTTCGGTTTCATGGGAACACCTCTTCGCTTTCCATTGCCTGGTGCGTCACCGTGCCGTCGAACGTCATGAAGCGCATGAAATCCGCTCGCGCCTCCGCGCGCTCGCGCGAGGCAAACGCCTTGTTCATAGCTTCCGCGCTCTCGAACACGAGCTGCGCCATCAGCACGGCCTTGCCGCGGTTCACCGGAAACGGATCCTTCCAATCGATCGGCGTATGCAGCACCATGCGCTGCAGCCCCGGCCACGCGGTGACCAGCGGCACGTGGACCTTGCGGTAGCGCGCGAGGAATTTCTCCAGGTCGGCAACCCCGATGTCGTAACGCACGAAGTAGGAGACGCTCACGCGGCCTCCGCTTCGTGCAGCAAGAGCTCGAGCATCGCCACCGCGCGGTCGCCGCGCGCCACCAGCTGCGCGGCAACCGCGCGCAGCTCGCGGAAGCGCTTCGCGTCGACGAACTCGAAGAGCACATCGTTGACGCGCTGCTGATACGGCGCGAGGCGCTCAAGCAGCTGCAGGCTCTTGGCATTCATCCGCAGCCGCACCCGGCGCCCGTCCTCCGGGTCGGAGGCCTTGTCGAGGATGCCGCGCTCGACCAGCTTGTTCGCCTCGATGGTGATGAAGGCGCCGGAGCGGTGCAGGCGCGCCGCCACCTCGCCGATCGATAGCCCGTCGGTGCGGCTGACCAGCATCAGGATTTCGTACTGCGCGCCCGAGATGCCGGCGATCGCGGCGAACGCATCGCGGCAGGCGTCGAGCTTGTGGCCGTAGGCGATGAGGTCGTGGATCAGCCCGCGGAACTCGGCGTCGCTGCCGCTCGGCAGCAGCGCGGCGCGCGACACCGTAAGGGGTAGAGCCTTTTTGCGCGCGCGGGGCATTTGCCGGGCGATTCTCCGCCCGGCAAATTACCTTTGTCAATTAGCTTTCTAAGTCGAAGTTCCGCGTCAGCTTGACCCGCGCGCGAGAAAAAGCTAATTGAGGGCGCTATGCGCATGAAGATCGATCGGGAGGGCCTGCAGCGCGCGCTCGCGCACCTGGAGCGCGGCGAGTGGCAGGCCGCGCACGAGATCGTGCAGCAGGACGAGGAATCGCCGCTCGCGTGCTGGGCGCACGGCATCGTGCACCTCATGGAGGGTGACGAGGCGAACGCGCGCTACTGGTTCGATCTATCCAACCGTCCGTTCAGCACGGACATCGGCGCGGAGATCAGGGCGCTCGGCGCGTCCTTGCCGCGCTGAACAGGCGGCTCAACTCCGCGGCCGGCATCGGCCGCGCGTAGAGGTAGCCCTGGGCCTGCTCGCAGCGCAGCAGGCGCAGCAGGTTGGCCTGCTCCTCGGTCTCGACCCCCTCGGCGACCACGGTGAAGCCCAGCGAGTGCGCCATCTCGATGATGGTGCGCACGATGGTGGCGTCGTCCTTGTCGCGCGCCATGTCGCTGACGAACGAGCGGTCGATTTTCAGCGCCCCGACCGGGAAGCGCGTCAGGTAGGCGAGACTCGAGTAGCCGGTGCCGAAGTCGTCGATCGCGATACGCATGCCGGCCTCGCGCAGCGCGCGCATCACGCGGATCGCGTGATCGGGATCCTGCATCAACTGGCTCTCGGTGATCTCGAGCTCGATCAGGCCGGGATCGATGCCGGCGGCGAGCACCATCGACTGGATGCGCTTGTCCAGGTCCTGCAGCTTGAACTGGCGCGCCGACAGGTTGACCGACACCGGCCCCACATTCACGCCCGCGGCCAGCCAGGCCTTCAGGTCCTCGCAGGCGCGCCGAACCACCCACTCGCCCACCGGCACGATGAGGCCGGTCTCCTCGAGCACCGGGATGAACTCCCCCGGCGAGACCATGCCGCGCTCGGGATGCTTCCAGCGCAATAGGGCCTCGGCGCCGCTCGGCTGGCGCCGGTCCAGGCCGTACTTCGGCTGGTACACCAGCGCGAACTCGTCGCGCTCGAGCGCGCGGCGCAGCTCCGTGCCGAGCTGCGCGCGGGCGCGCGAACGCTGGTTGATCTCCGCGGTGTAGAACTGGTAGGCGTTGCGCCCCGCCTGCTTCGCCCGGTACATGGCCGCGTCCGCCGCGCCGATCAGCGCCTCGGCATCGGCGCCGTCGGACGGATAGGCCGCGATCCCGATGCTCGCCGTGACGAACACTTCCTTGCCGTTGATCTCGGCCGCGTCCGCCAGGCGATCGATCAGCTTCTGCGCGACGAGCGCGGCGTCGTCCGCGCGGACGAGGTCGGCGAGCACGATGGCGAACTCGTCGCCGCTGATGCGCGCCACGGTGTCGCCCGCTCGCACCGCGGACAGCAGCCGCCCCGCCACCTCCTTGAGCAGCGCATCCCCGCCGGCATGACCGAGCGTGTCGTTCACCACCTTGAACTCGTCGAGGTCGATGAACAGCACCGCGAGCGGCGTGCCGTGGCGCTGCGCCTGCGCGATCATCTGCGAGAAGCGGTCGGCGAACAGCGTGCGGTTGGGCAGCTCCGTGAGCGGATCGAACTGCGCGAGGTACGCGAGCCGCGCCTCGCTGTCGATGCGCTGCAGCGCCGTCGACAGCACGCTCGCCATGGCCTCGATGAAGTTCAGCTCCTCGGCGCCGAAAGCGCTGGCTTGCCGATAGCAGACGCACAACGCGGCGCGTGCCTGGTCGTCGCTGCGCACGGGAATGAGCGCCGCGCTTCGCAGCTCGCGCGCCCACGCGAACGGCAGCCGGTCCCCATCGGCCAGCAGGCGGGTGCCGGACAGCATCGCCTGGCGCAGCGGATTGTTCCGCGCGCAGGCGATGATTCTCGGGCCGGCATCGGAAACCCCGACCACGGCGCGCAGCATCAGCGCGGCGGCCGGGGCGCCGGACTCGGCCTCGACATAGGCCACGCACTCGGCGCCGAGCGCCTCGAGCACCGCCTGTACCGCCTTTTCGACCAGCTCGGCGGGCTCGCACTTGACGAGCGCGGCCTGGCCGAAGCGCGTGACGCGTTCCTGATAGCGCAGATGCGTCGCCTGGCGCTGCTCGGCATGCATGCGCTCCGTCAGGTCGCGCGCCGTGGCGACCACGACCCTGCCATCGGGCGTTTCGAGCAGCCTGCGCGTCACCTCGACCGGAAACGTGCTGCCATCCTTGCGCCGGTACGTGCCCACGCTGATGTCGCGCGCGTTGGGCGCGGCGGCCAGCGTGCGATAGTCCTCCAGCAGCTGCTCGCGTGTCCGGTCTGCGCGCACCTCCTGCGTATGCATCCCCAGCATCTCGTCGCGCGTGTAGCCCAGGGTGCGGCACGCCGTCTCGTTGAAGTCGAGGTAGGCCGAGGTCCGTGCATCGACCAGGAAAACCATGTCTCCCGCCGCATCGAGCGCCGCGCGGAACCTGCGCAGCGCAAGCTCCGCCGCCACGCGATTGGTGACGTCCTTGGCGACCCCCCGATAGCCGCTGAAGCAGCCATGGGCGTCGAAAACCGGCCGGCCGGCGACGCTGACGTAGTGGATCTCGCCGTTCTCCGAGCTGCGCCGCAATAGCAGGTCGGTAAACGGCCGGCGCGCCTCGAGCGCCTGCCGGTGTTCGTCCCACGAATCGCCGACGATTTCGGTGCGCGGCAGCTCCCAGCGGCGCAGCCCGACGTGCGCTTGCGGGCTGATCCCGCCGCGGGCGTCGCTCGTTCCGCCAGTGTGTACAAAGCGCAGCTCGGCGTCCTGCTCCCAATACCAGTCGGAGGTGAGCTCGGTCAGAGTACGGAAGCGCTGCTCGCTCGCGCGCAGCGCCGCCTCGGCGCTGCGGCGCTCGGTGACGTCGCGGGTGATGCCGAGCACCAGCGGCTTGCCGCTCGTGTCGTCGCGCAACGGCACGGCGCGCGTTTCCAGCCAGCGGCGCGCGCCTTTCAGCCCCACGATCTCGAATTCGAGTCCGCCGGACTGGCCGCCGGCGACGCGCCGCGTCAGATCGCGGAAGGCGTCGCGGTGCTCGGCCGCCACCAGCCCGTAGACGCACTGCCCCCGTAGCGCCTCGAGGTCATCGGCCTCGATCATGCGCAAACCCGCGGGATTCATCTCGAGCAGCCGGCCGTCGCCGTCGATCAGCTTCACGCATTGCGGCTCGTTGCTGACGATCGCGCGCAGCCGGCTTTCGCTCGCGCGAAGCGCCTCTTCGGTCTGGCAGCGCTGCAGGAAATGGCCGAGCTGGCTGCCGATCACGCGCAGCGTGCCGAGCAGGCGCGTGTCGGGCTCGCGGATCGCATCGCTCGAGATCGACACCACGCCGACCGTGCGCTCGCGCGAGGTCACCGGAAAAACCAGCGCGCTGTGCACCGCCGCATCCTTCGCCCACAGCGGCTCGCCCGTGTCCCAGACCCTGCCGACGAGACCATCGCCGCGCGCGTAGGCCTGGTTCAGCGAGCTGGCGATGAAGGCGTCGAATCGACCGTCCGGCGCCGCCCAGCCTTGCTCGAAGCGCATGACGCCGGCGGCGTCGTCCAGCGCGAAGTATCGTCCGCAGCCCCAGTCCTCGCTTTCGCATACCGCCTGGATGAGCTCGCGGATCGCCTCGCTCGGGCGCTGCGCGGCGGCAAGGCGCTGCGTCGCCGCGTGCTCCAGCGCGAGCAGTCGGTCCTCGCGTCTCCGCAGGGTGATGTCCTTCGCGGTGCCGCGGTAGCCGATGAAGGCGCCGTCCGGGCGATAGATCGGCTCGCCGCTGATCTGCAGGTAGCAACGGCTGCCGTCGGGTCGCACCTGCTCGAGCTCGAGGTCGCGGAAAATCTCGCGCCGCGCGAGCGCGTCGCGGTGGGCGCCCCAGTCGCCGTTCAGCGGCGCGAGGCCCGGCACTTCCCAGCGCGGCTTGCCGACGTAGGCCTCGGGCGGCAGGCCGGTGACGGCGCTCACGCGTCCGGGCGCCGCCACGAACTGGTGCTCGGCGTCGGTTTCCCAGAACCAGTCGGACGTCAGGGCGCCCAGGCTGCGGAAGCGCGCCTCGCTATCGCGCAGCGAGCGGAAGGTGCGCGCCTGCATCGCCGCCAGACGCACCAGCCGCTCCAGCGTCGCCTCGGTCAGCTGGTCCTTGTGCACGAAATCGTATGCGCCGCGCGCCAACGTGGCCTCGCGTAGGGCTGCATCGAGGTCCGAGGTGATCGCGATCACCGGGCATTCGACCGTCCGGACCAGGGCCTCGACGGTCACTGTGCCGCGCGAGTCCGGCACATGAAGATCGGTGATGACCAGGTCGACTTCCACCTGCGCGGCGAGCGCGAGCGCATCGGCCAGGGTCCCCGCGCTGTGCAGCTCCGGGTCCACGAACGTGACGCGCCGGAGGTACGTGCCGACGATCTCCACGCTGATCGGATCGTCCTCGAGCAGCAGCACCCGCACCGCCTGTGCGAACGGCGGCACGCTTTGGGAGAAGTCGGGACGTGCCAGCATGCGCGAAGGGTTATCCGGCGCCGCGCGCGGCCACGGCGGCTAGTGAGCCACGCTGAACAATTGGGCGGCCGGCATCGGCCGGCCGAAGAAATAGCCCTGCGCCTGCTCGCAGCCGAACTGACGCAGGAACGCCGCCTGACGGTCGGTCTCGACCCCTTCGGCGACCACGGTGAAGTTGAGCTGATGCGCCATCTCGATGATGGTGCGCACGATCGCGGCGTCGGCGTGGTCGGTGAACACATCGGCGACGAAGGAGCGGTCGATCTTCAGCGCCTTCACCGGGAAGCGGGTGAGGTAGGCAAGGCTCGAGTAGCCGGTGCCGAAGTCGTCGATCGCGATGCGGATCCCCTGGTCGCGCAGCGCGCGCATGACGCGGATCGCGTGCTCCGGGTCGACCATCAGCTGGCTCTCGGTGATCTCGAGCTCGATCAGCGCCGGGTCGACGCCGGCGGCGGCGACCAGCCCGCGGATGCGCGCGTCGAGGTCCCTCTGCCGGAACTGGCGCGCGGACAGGTTGACCGCGATCGGCATCGGCTTCACGCCGGCCGCGGTCCAGCTCTTCAGGTCCTCGCAGGCGCGGCGAATGACCCACTCGCCGACCTGCACGATGAGGCCGGTCTCCTCGAGCACCGGGATGAACTCGACCGGCGACACCACGCCGCGCTCGGGATGCTTCCAGCGCAGCAGCGCCTCGGCGCCGCAGGGCTTGCCGTTGGCGAGGTCGAACTTGGGCTGGTAGGCGAGCGCGAACTGGTTGCGCTCGAGCGCGTTGCGCAGCTCGAAGGCGAGCTGGGCGCGCGCGCGCGTCCGGTGCGTGATCTCGGTGGTATAGAACTGGTAGGCGTTGCGCCCCGACTGCTTGGCGCGGTACATCGCCGCGTCGGCGGCGCCGAGCAGCGCTTCGGCGCTGTCGCCGTTGCCCGGGAACGCCGAGATGCCGATGCTCGCGGTGACGAAAGTCTGCTCGCCGTTCAGCATCACCGGCAGCGCGAGGCGCTCGAGGATCTTCTGCGCCACCACCGCCGCGTCGTCGGGACGCGCGAGGTCGGCGAGCACGATCGCGAACTCGTCGCCGCTAATGCGCGCCACCGTGTCGCCGCTGCGCACGCTCGCCTGCAGCCGCTGCGCGACCTCGCGCAGCAGCTCGTCGCCCGCGGAATGCCCGAGGCGGTCGTTCACCAGCTTGAAGTCATCCAGGTCCACGAACAGCACGCCGAGCGGCGCGGTGCTGCGCTTCGCACGCTCGATCAGCTGCGCGAGGCGGTCGGCAAGGAGCGTGCGGTTGGCAAGGCCGGTCAGCGCGTCGAACTGGGCGAGAAAGGCCAGCCTGCGCTCGTTGTCGATGCGCTGCAGGCCGGTCGAGAGAAGGGTCGCAGCAGTGCGCAGGAAGCCAATTTCGTCGGCCCAGTAGGCATCCTCGCGATACGAGAGCGCGCACAGCGCGCCGCGCACGGTGTTGTCGCCGCGCACCGCCACCACTGCCGCGCTGCTGAGTGCGTGAGCCCAGGCGAAAGGCAGCGCGCGGCCCGAGCCGATGAAGGGCTCGCTGCTCGCGAGCGCCGTTTCCACCGCGTTGCCTGAGGCGCCGACCAGCCGCTCGCTGTCCCGGCTCCCGCCGGTGGCGCCGATGCCCCCGCGCAGCACGAGCTCCCCGGGTTGCGGCCCGGGTTCCAGATAGACCACCGCATCCGCGCACAGGCCAGCGACGATTGTTTCCAGCGCGTCGGCGATCAGCTGCTGCGGCTCGCGCTTGTCGAGCGCGGCCTGGCCGAAGCGCGCGAGGCTTGCCTGGTAGCGCAGGTGGGTCGCCTCGCGCTCATCGGCCGCAACGCGCTCCGTAAGGTCGCGCGCGCTCACCACGAGGATCGGCCCCTCGGCGGTATCGTGTACCGTGCGTCGCACCTCGACCGGGAAGGTGCTGCCGTCCTTGCGCCGGTAGACCGCGGTCGTGGTGTCGGAGCGCTCCACGCTCCGGAGGAGCGCCTGCCACTGTCGTTCCAGGATGTGACTGGGCTGATCCACGCGGACATCGTTCGAGCCGCGCGCGAGCAGTTCCTCGCGCGAGTAGCCGAGCTGGCGGCACGCGCTCTCGTTGAAGTCGATGAAGCGGCGCTGCCGCATGTCGACCAGCAGCACCATGTCGGCCGAAGCATCGAGGGCGGTACGGAAACGCCGCAGCGCGGCCTCGGTCTGCTGGCTGCGCGCCGCGCTCTCCCGAATCGCGAGGCGCAGGCGCTCGGAGGCTAGGAAGGGGGCGCTGAAGTCCACGCGCCCGAGAGTATCCAAGAGCAATGCCCTCGGGCCGCGCCCTTACAAAAACTGGCACGTAGCAAAGGACTTACAAAGATTGGTGTGAAGAATGTCTCAGTCAGGGGATGGTGCCGGGCTCCAGCCGGTAGCAGAACTCGGCCACGTCGCGCGGCCGGGTCCACCAGACCCGGGCCGCCTTCGCATGGCTGCGGCAATGCTTGAGCGCCGCGCGCAGCCGCCGCAGCCGGAACGGCTGGCCGAAGACATAGGTATGCACCGAGACATTCATCACCAGCGCGTGGCGCTCGCTCTGCTCCACCATCTCGTCGAACTGGTCCACGATCATGTCGCAGAAGTCGCTCGCGTCCTGGCGGCGGTGGATCACGACCTGGGCATCGTTCAGCTCGATCGGGTAAGGCACCGACAGGAGCGGTCCGGCGCGCGTGCGCAGCCACACCGGCTGATCGTCCATCGGCCAGTCCATCAGGTAGCGGTAGCCGAGCTCCTTGAGAAGGTCGGGCGTGTGCGCGGTCTCGTACGCCCCGGTGCCCATCCAGCCCGAAGGCGGCGCGCCCTCGTGGCGGGCGATGGTCTCGGTCACCTCGCGCAGGATGCGCTCTTCGTCCGGCTGCCACAGCCCCCGCAGGTTCTCCGCGTTGGTGCGCCCGTGCGCGACGACTTCGTCGCCGCGGGCGCGGATCGCGGCCATCACCTGCGGCGCGTATTCGTAGAGCAGGCTGTTCGCATTGTGCGCGGCGGGCAGCTTGAGCTCGTCGAAGAGCTCGAGCAAGCGCCAGATCCCGATGCGGTTGCCGTAGTCGCGCCAGGCGTAGTTCCGATGCGTCTGCGGCTCGCCCTGCTTCGCCGGGTCGTGTCCGAGGCCCGCGCCGAACGCGAACCATTCGACGTTGGTGGTCAGCACGAACGCGAGGCGCTTGCCCTCGGGCCAGCTATACGGCTTTCTTTCCGTGATGGGGACGAAATCGTAGCGGTTGTGCTGCGGAAGAAGCGGCTTGCCGCTCATGGCGCGTACCCCCACAAATCGAGCGTCAACCCCGCCGCCACTTCGAATGCGCTATGCGGAAAACCGGGATCGGCAGGCCCATTTTCCGGGGAATGGAAGATAAGCGCCCGCACCACGTGCGCGGGGTCGATGATTTCCCTGGCCTGCTCGAGGGCGTTGCGGCCAGTCAGTCCGCCGACGAACAGCAAACCGTCCAGCAATCGAGCCTGTTCCTTTACGTCGCGCACGCGGGAGCGGGCCGAGCGGTGCGCGGCGATGACGTTGATCTCCACTGTAGCCTCGCGCGTGAGGAACGCGGGATGGCGCACACGAACGACCGTGGTCGGCGGCACGGCCGCAGCGAAAGCGCGCTGCCAGACCTCCTGAAAGGCGGCCTCGTCCCCCGTGAGGTAAACCTGCGCCTTCAGCACGAGATCGAGCGAGCTTTCCGCAGCCTGCAGGGCCGGAACGATCCGCCGTTGCACCACGAAATCGGTCTCCTCCGCTACGCCGTGCGCGGCAAGCCCGCCGGAGCCGTCTCGCGCCAGCTGCCCGGCGACGAAGATCAGGTCGCCGATGCGCAGGCAAGGCGCATAGCCCGAAGTGTCGGGCCGGTTCAGACCCGTCTGTACTTCGGAAAGCGTGTAGCCGCTGGCGGACGTCGCCGCGATGACCTGTACGTCGACCTGGCTCACCCGATCCTGGAGCCCGCTGACCACCACTGACGTGCTGGGCGCGACCTGGCGGCGCTCGAACGCCTGCTTGCGCGCGGCCTGGTAAGGCGCGACGCAGGGAAAGTCGGGGTAGTACTGGTCGAGCCTCGCGACCCGCGACAGCGAGCTGCCCGCCGCCGCCAGCCTCGCTTCGAGCTCCCGAAACAGCGCTGGCGAAGCGGCGCCCCGCAGCCCCGTGCCGAACACCCAGTTGCCGGCGCGCACGAACTCAGTCGATGCGGGCACCGGTCTCCTTGATGATCTTCGCCCAGCGCACCTTCTCCTCGCGGAAGAAACGGCCGAACTCCGCCGGCGTCGAGCCGACCGCCTCGATCGCGGCGCCCTCCATGAAGGTCTTCACCGCCGGGGTGCGCAGCGCCGCGACGAACTCGCGGTGCAGGCGCTCGATCACCCCGCCGGGCGTGCCCTTGGGCGCGAGCATTCCCATCCAGACGTAGAGCTCGTAATCCTTCATGCCCTGCTCGATCATGGTCGGGATCTCCGGCGCGGCCGAGGCGCGCTTCGCGCCGGTGACGGCGAGCGCGCGCGCCCTCCCCTCGCGGATATGGCCGCGCATCGCCGCCAGCCCCGGCATCGCGGCCGATACCTGGCCGCCGAGCAGATCGGTGACCGCCTGCGCGCTGCCCTTGTACGGGATGTGGTTCATCTGAATGCCCGCCTGCGAGATGAACATCGCCATGAAGAGGTGCTGCGCGCTGCCGTTGCCGGACGACGAATAGTCCACCTTGCCGGGTCGCTCCTTCACGTAGGCGATGAACTCGCGCAGGTTTTTCGCCGGCACCGCGGGATTCACCAGCAGGACCGCCTGCTCGCTCGCCAGGAGCGAGATCGGCGCGAAGTCCTCGACCGGGTCGTGGGTGAGCTTCGAATAGAGCGACGCGCTGATCGCGTTCGGGTTCGACGCGAGCAGCAGCGTGTAGCCGTCGGGCGGCGCCTTCACCACCTCGGCGCTGCCGAGCATCGCGCCCTGGCCGGGCTTGTTCTCGACAATCATCTGCTGGCCGAGCTGCTTCGACATCTCCTGCGCGATGACGCGCATCGGTCCGTCGGAAGAGCCGCCGGCCGAGTACGGCACGACCACGCGGATCGGGCGCGAGGGGTAGTCCTGGGCGCAGGCCGCGCCGGCGGCGAGGCACACGAGGAACGGGGCGAGCTTCTTCATGCGATGGTTTCTCCGTTCGAATAGCAATGGTTCGCGATGTCGCGCGGGCGGCAGTACCAGACCTCCGCGCGGCCCGCGCAGTGCTCGAGCGCGCGCCGCAGGCGGCGCACGCGGAAGGGTTGGCCGAAGACGTAGGGATGCACCGAGACGTTCATGACCAGCGGCTGCGCCTCGCACTGGCGCAGCATCTCGTCGAACTGGTCGACCACGGCGTCGGCGAACATGCCTGCCGACCAGCGGCGGTGGATGATCCCCTGCGCGTCGTCGGTCTCGACCGGGTAGGGAATCGACAGGATGCGTCCGCCGCGCGTGCGCATCCAGACCGGCTGGTCGTCCATCGGCCAGTCCATGAGATAGCGGTAGCCGAGCTCCTGCAGCAGGTCCGGGGTGTGCGCGGTCTCGTACGCGCCGGCGCCGAACCAGCCCGCCGGCGCGCGACCTTCGTGCCGCGCGATGGCCGCGGTGACCTCGCCCAGCATGCGCTCCACGTCGGGCTGCCACAGCCCGCGCAGGTTCTCCGCGTTGCTTCGCCCGTGCGCGATGACCTCGTCGCCGCGGCGGCGGATCGCGTCGGTGATCTGCGGCGCGTACTCGTAGACCAGGCTGTTGGTGCAATGCCCGGCGGGCAGCCGCAGCTCGTCCAGCAGGTCGAACAGGCGCCAGATGCCGACCCGGTTGCCGTAGTCGCGCCAGCAATAGTTGCGGTGCGTCTGCGGCTCGTTCAGCTTGGCCGGGTCGTTGCCCAGCCCGGCGCCGAACGCGAACCACTCGATGTTCGTGGTAACGAGGAACGCGAGGTGCCGGCCGCCGGGCCAGCTGTAGTCTTGCCTCTCGACGAGGGGAGAAAAAGCGTACCGCGCGTGCTGCGGTACGAGGCTCAATCGACCTTGGCCCCCGAGGCCTTCACCACCGGGCCGAGCTTCGCGATCTCCGCCGCGGTCTTCTTCTCCGTTTCCTCCGGCGAAAGCGCGAGCGGATCGGCGCCGATGTTCTCGTAGACGTTCCTGATCTCCGGCGCCTGCACCACCTTTGCGAACTCCGCGTTGAGGCGGTTGACGAGCGCACGGTCCATTCCCTTCGGCCCCATGATCCCGGAGTACAGGATGATCTCGAAGCTCGGCAGCCCGGCCTCGATCATGGTCGGCACCTCGGGAGCCGGGCCGGCGCGCTTGGGCGAGGTCACCCCCAGCGCGCGCAGCTTGCCCGCCTTGGCGTTCGAGATCGCCGGCGGCATGGTGGAGAACACGAAAGCCACTTCGCCGCCGAGGATCGCCGCCGTGGCCGGATTGCTGCCCTTGTACGGTACGTGCACCGCGTCGACGCCGGCCTGCGATTTCAGCATCTCGGCCGCGAGGTGCACGATCGTGCCGTTGCCCGAGGAGCCGTACGAGTACTTGCCGGGATTCGCCTTGAGCAGCGCGATCAGCTCGCGCACGCTGGACGCCGGCGTCGACGGGTGCACCACGAGCATGAGCGGGGTCGAGGCTGGCATCGCGATATACGTGAAGTCGCGCAACGAGTCGTACGGCAGCTTGGCGTAGAGCGCGGCGTTGATCGCGTGGGTGGTCACATCCTGCAGCCAGATGGTGTAGCCGTCGGGCGCGGATTTGGCGATATAGTCGCCGGCGATGGTCGTGCCCGCGCCGGGCTTGTTCTCGACGATCACCTGCTGCCCGAGCTGGCGGCTGAGCGGGATGGCGAGCGCGCGGGCGAGCACGTCGGAAATGCCACCGGCGGCGAAGCTCACCACCAGCCGCACCGGTTTGTTCGGGTAGTCCGCTTGCGCGAGAGCATTGCCGCAGCAGAAGAGCATCAGCCAGATAATCGTTTTCACGCCAGTCCTTTCATGGCCTGCCATAGCGCCTCCACCTCGCGTCGCTCGACACCGTTCGTAATGAATACCAGCGCCGGCTCGCCGCGCTGCGCCGAGGGAGATGCGGGGCGCAGCCGATCGAACACGTGGCGCACGCCCTGCACGAGGACCAGGCCGTCTTCCACGGGGACGACGCCCTTTACGCGCAGCAGGTCCGCGCCGCGCAGCTGGATCAGCGTGTCGAGGAAGTGCTGGAGCAGCGGGCGCGGCACCGGCTTCTCGAAGCGCAGCGCGAAGCTGCGGATGCCCGAGGCGTGCTGCGGCTGGGCGGCCAAGACGGGTGCTGTCTTTGGGCTAGCTTGCAACAGGCGCCCGGATTCGACCGCGCCGTGCTGCGCGGGAATGCACTCGACCGCCGGGTTCACGCCGCGCACCTCGGCCTCGGCACCGGCGGTGCCGGCGGCGCGGTCGACCTTGGACAGCACCACAACATCCGCGGCCGCGATTTGCGCGCGCGCGATACCGGCGGACGCTTTTCTCGATTCCAGGTCGAAGGCATCGACCACGGTCACGATCGGGCCGAGCTTGAAGTCGCGCTGCAGCGCCGGGTCGGCGTAGAGCGTCTGCGCCACCGGCCCGGGATCGGCGAGGCCGCTGGTCTCGACGATCACGCGGTCGAAGCCGGCGATCTCGCCCCGGCGCCGGCGCATCGCCGCGCCCATCAGGGTCTCCTCGAGGTCGCCGCGCATATGGCAGCAGAGGCACCCGTTCGGCAGGGCCACCGCTTTCTCCGTAGCGCTTTCGACCAGCAGATGGTCGACCGGGACTTCGCCGAACTCGTTCACGATCACGAGCGAATCGGCTTCCTGCTTGAGCAGCTGGTTGACCAGCGTGGTCTTGCCGCTGCCCAGGAACCCGGTGACCACCACGACCGGCGTTCTGCCGTCCGGCGTCACAGCTTCATTTCGAGGGCGTAGAGGCCGCCGCCGCCGCGATCGACGGTGAACACGATGCCGCGGTCGTCGACGAACACGTCGTTCAGCTGGATCTGCCCGGTCTTCGAGTTCTCGGGCGAAGGCGGAACGAAGTAGGCGACTTCGCGCGGCGAATAGGGATCGCTTACGTCGTAGGCGCGCACCCCGGCGTTGAAGAACGTCCCGAGCACGACCTCTTCCGAGCGCCAGGCGCCGGGCACCGGCGGATTCTCGTGCAGGTTGTGCGCGCCGAAGCGCCCGCCGCGCTGCTTGAAAGTCTCCACCGGAGGCGCGGGCAGCGTCGCGACGCTCACCAGGTGGCGCTCGTCGCGCGCGTCGAGCACCCACACGAGCTTCGGCCAGTCGGCGCCGTTGTCCTGCACGCACTCGTCGCTCACCACCAGCAGGTCGCGCCCGAAAAGCGGCAGCACGGTGTGGTTGAAGCCGTTGTACGGGGGCGAGTTGGTCCAGCGCGAAATCATCTGCGGCCGCGCCCGGTCGCTGATGTCGAGCAGCATGATGCCGCCGTCGATGTACGCGAGGTAGCAGCGGTCGGGCCGCTCGGGATAGACGTTGGTGTTGTGCGCGCGGAAGCCGGCGTCGAACTTCGCCGGCAGGCGCTGCGGCGGCGGCGCATCGTCGCCGTCCATGGTGCCCGGCAGGTGCCAGCGGCCAACCGCGACCGGCTTCGACGGGTTGGCCACGTCGACGATGC
Organism: Burkholderiales bacterium; assembly: GCA_035649875.1. GTDB lineage: Bacteria > Pseudomonadota > Gammaproteobacteria > Burkholderiales > SG8-39 > SCGC-AG-212-J23. The sequence goes on from DASRIR010000397.1 coordinate 25,598, forward strand.
GGTAGACCTGGTCGTCCTTCGGGTTGCGCGGCTTGAGCTCGGGATCGGCGCACGCCATGTGCACGGTTCTGCCGTCGACGAACCAGAGCTGGTGGCAGCCGCGCGAATGCGGACCGGAAGCGTCGAACAACGCGACCGACTCCGGCTTTTCCGGATTGCTGATGTCGAACAGCTCGAAGCCGGCCGGCTTCAGGCCGAACTTGGTCACCTGGTAGGCGACCGCCATCAGGTCGCCCGACACTTCCAGCGAGTTCGAGCGCATCTGGGCATGCGGCAGGTCGGTCTGCGTCACGACCTTCGGCTTGCGCGGATCGGTGACGTCGACGGCGGTGAAATTCTTGGGCGCGCTCTCGTGCGCGAGCCACAGCACCCGGCGCCCGTCGCGCGCGAGCTGCATCGACATGCCCTCGCCCATGCCGCCGAAGCCATTGAGGGTGTGCTGCGCGAGCAGCTTCATGTTGAGGAACATGACCCTAAGATATCATCGCCGAGATGCGATTTTTCCTTTTCCTTCTCTTGTCGCTGTGCTGTTTCGCCGCCGGCGCCTGGCCGATCAAGCCGGTGCGCATCGTGGTCGCGTACCCGCCGGGCGGCGGCATCGACGTGCTCGCGCGCCAGCTCGCCGAGAAGCTCACGCCGGCGTGGGGCCAGGCGGTGGTGGTGGAGAACCGGCCGGGCGCGAACACCATCGTCGCCACCGACGCGGTCGCGAAGTCCGCGCCCGACGGCCATACCGTCCTGATGACAACGGATGCCACCTTCTCCATCAATCCGCACCTCTACGCGAAGCTGTCCTACGACGCGCAGCGCGACTTCACGCCGGTGACGATGCTCGTGCTGCTGCACCAGCTGCTCGTCGCGCATCCCGCAGCACCTTTCAACGACTTGAAAGGACTGATCGAGGCGGCGAAAGCGAAGCCGGGCAGCATCAACTATGCCTCCTACGGCAGCGGCAGCCAGCCGCATCTCGCCGGGGAAATGTTCAAGAACAAGGCCGGCATCGAGCTGGTGCACGTCCCGTACAAGGGCATCTCGCTCGCGGTGCCGGCGGTGATCGCCGGCGAAGTGCAGCTGACATTCGCCGGCATCGCCACCTCGATGCCGCAGATCAAGAGCGGACGCATCAAGGCGATCGCCATCGGCGGCGCGGCGCGCTCGCCGCTTCTGCCGCAGGTGCCCACCTTCGCCGAGCTCGGCTATCCGGAAGTGGAGACGCACGCCTGGTTCGGCCTCTTCGTCCCGGCGGGGTCGCCGGCGGCGGCGATCACGCGAATCCATGAGGACACGACGAAAATCCTCGGCGAACCGGACTTTCGGCAAAAGCAACTGGTGGAAAAAGGCTACGAGGTCGTCGGCAGCTCTCCGCAAGAGTTTGTCATTTATTTAAAGAACGACAGCGAAAGTCGTAGGCGTGCAGTAAGAATCTCGGGAGCGAAGGCTGAATAGACCTTGGAAACGGTTTTCGTCGAACCCGCGCCGCGGCTTGCGGTGTCGGTCGCCGGCTCGGGCGACCTGGTCCTCTTTCTCCACGGCATTCGCGGCAACCGCCGCAACTGGGCCGGCCAGCTGGAGTTTTTTTCGACGGCGTTCAAGGCCGCAGCGTGGGACGCACGCGGCTACGGCGATTCCGACGACTACGAAGGCGCGCTGCAGTTCGAGTATTTCACCGGCGACGTGCTGCGCGTCGCGGAGCACTTCAAGGTCGAGAAGCTGCACCTCATCGGCCTCTCCATGGGCGGGCGCATCGCGCGCAACGTCGCATTGCGCGCGCCTGAGCGCATACGCTCGCTCGTCCTGATCAGCACCAATCCGGGCTTCGATGCGATGAGCCCGGAAAGCGTGAAGCGCTTCGTCACCGAGCGGCGCAACGCGACGCCGCAGACGCTGCGCCGCCTGCTCGGCAGCAAGCCCAACCATGCCGCGTACGCCGAGCTGCTCGACAGCGTGTCGCGCATCCACGAGGTGTCCTATCAGAAGACCCTCGAAGCCTCGGTGGCGCAGGACCGCGCGGCTCCCATCGAGCAGATCCGCGTGCCCACCCTGGTGGTCGCGGGCGAGGAAGACACCGTCTACCCGCCCGAGCTCGCGCGCGAGATGGCGAGGCGCATCCCCGGCGCCGAGCTCCTGATGTTCGACCGCACCGGCCACCTCGCCAACCTCGAGCAGCCCGAGCGCTTCAACAAGGCGGTTTTCGACTTCCTGTCGCGACACCGCTCGCGTTGACTTAACATCACCCTCCCCAGGACAGGAGGGTTGATGGCTTCCACGAAACGAGCCGCGCTGGTCACCGGCGCGGGCAGCGGCATCGGCAAATCGGCGGCGCTCGCGCTGCTCAAGGACGGCTACCACGTCGCGCTCGTCGGGCGGCGCAAGGACATGTTGGAAAAGACCGCCGCGGAATCGGGCGCCAAGGAGCGCGTTCTCGTGCTGCCGGCGGACATTACGAAGGACGAGCAGGTGGCGGAGGTTTTCGAAAGGACCAGATCCGCCTTTGGCCGCCTCGACGTCCTCTTCAACAATGCCGGCATCGGCGCGCCGGCGGTGCCGATGGAGGAGCTGCCGATCGAGAAGTTCCGCGAGGTGGTGAACATCAACCTGGTGGCGATGTTCATGTGCACCCAGCACGCGATCCGCATCATGAAGGCGCAGACGCCCAAGGGCGGGCGCATCATCAACAACGGTTCGATCTCGGCGCACGCGCCGCGGCCGATGTCGGTCGCCTACACCTCCACCAAGCACGCGGTCACCGGCCTGACCAAGTGCATCTCGCTCGACGGCCGCAAGGACGACATCACCGCGAGCCAGATCGACATCGGCAACGCGCTCACCGAGCTCGCCGCGCGCATGGCGAAGGGCGTGCCGCAGGCCGACGGCTCGGTCAAGCCCGAGCCGCTGATGGACGTGAAGCACGTCGGCGACGCGGTGCTGCACATGGCCAACCTGCCGCTCGACGTGAACGTGCAGTTCATGACCATCATGGCCACCAAGATGCCGTTTGTAGGGCGGGGGTAAGCCTTCCTTTATGTTCGGCCGGGGGTGACATGCCTTATGCCGTCGCCGACGATGGCGTGAAGCTGTACTACGAGGAGAGCGGCAAGGGCACGCCGCTCGTCTTCGTGCACGAGTACGCCGGCGACTGCCGCAGCTTCGAGCCGCAGATGCGGTTCTTTTCGCGCTACTACCGCTGCATCGCCTTCAACGCCCGCGGCTACCCGCCTTCCGACGTGCCCGACGATCCGGAGAAGTACTCGCAGGCGCGCGCCCGCGACGACATCCGCGACGTGCTCGCCCATCTCAAGGCGCCGAAGGCACACGTCTGCGGCCTGTCGATGGGCGGCTTCGCCGCCCTGCACTTCGGCATGGCGTACGGCGAACGCGCGCTGTCGCTCGTGGTCGCGGGCTGCGGCTACGGCGCCGAGCCGGCCAAGCGCGAGCAGTTCCGCGAGGAGACCAACGCCGCCGCCGCCGCGATCGAGCGCGACGGCATGGCGAAGGTGGCCGAACGCTACTCGCTCGGCCCGACGCGCGTGCAGTTCCAGAACAAGGATCCGCGCGGCTGGGCGGAATTTGCGAAGCAGCTGTCAGAGCACTCCACCAAGGGCTCCGCCCTCACCATGCGCGGCGTCCAGGCGCGCCGGCCCTCGCTCTGGGAGCTGACCGACGAGATGAAAGCGATCCGCATACCGACACTGATCCTCACCGGCGACGAGGACGATCCCTGCCTCGAGCCGGCGCTGATGATGAAGCGCGCCATCCCGACGTCGGGCCTCGTGGTGATGCCCTGCGCCGGACACACCATCAACATCGAGGACCCCGACGAGTTCAACCGCCAGGTATTCAGCTTCCTGTCCGCGGTCGAAATGCACGCCTGGCCGACGCGCGACCCGCGCTCGACCAGCGGCGGCATCCTCGGCATGGCGAGGAAGTGAGCGGCTACCGGCTCGCGGTCAAGGACAACATCGACGTAGCGGGCCTGCCGACGACCGCGGGGCTGCAGGCCTGGCGCAATCGGATCGCGCAGCACGACGCTCCCATAGTGGCTGCGTTAAGAAAAGCCGGAGCCGTCATCGTCGGCAAGACCCTGATGGACGAAGCCGCCTTCGGCGCGCTCGGCGACAACCCGTGGTACGGCCGCGTCCACAATCCCGCGCGGCACGGCTACACCGCCGGCGGCTCGAGCGCCGGCTCGGCCGCCGCAGTTGCATCCGGCCTCGCCGACCTCGCACTCGGCACCGATACTCTCGGCTCGGTACGCATCCCCGCTTCTTACTGTGGTGTCGTGGGCTACGTGCCGAGTGCGAACAGCATCCCGATGGAGGGTGTGGTCCCGCTCGCGCCTTCCTTCGACCGTGTTGGGTTCCTCACGCGCACAGTCCGCGAGATGGTGACCCTCACGGGCACCAAGGAGGAGTCCTCGGCCTATTCCGTAAAAGCGATCACCTCGCTGCCATTCATCGAGCACGCAGCGGAACGCCTGCGAGGAGCCGGGTGCAGGATCGAAACGATCGATCCAGCCTTCAACTGGGGCGCGCTGCGGCGAGCGATGCTGCTACAGATCGAGATCGAAGCCGCGCCCTTGCTTTGGCTCGAATCGTTGTCGGCGCCCCTTCGCGCCGCGTTGGAATTCGGAAAGAACGCCGGGCCGGATCGAAGGAGAAAAGCCGAGACGATCATGCAGGCGGCGCGCAACACGATTCGCTCATGGATGGGCGATAGCCTTCTGCTGCTGCCCTCCACGCCCGGCCCGGCGTTTCCCTTCGACACGCCGGTGCCGGCCGACCAGGCGGACTACGTAACGCTTTCCAGCCTGCTCGGGCTGCCGGCGGTCAGCGTGCCGGCGCCGGTTGCCCCGGGCGAGCTGCCGATCGGCCTCCAGCTGATCGCGCCTCTTGGCAAGGATGCACCGCTGCTGACAACCGCGGCGCTGCTCGGACGCTAGATCTGCGCCGCAGCGCGCTGGCTTTCCTCGCGGATCAGCGCCAGCACCTCCAGCCGCAGCGCGTTGAATTCTGGCGAGGCGGTGATCTCGAGCGCGCGTGGCCGCGCCAGGCGCACATCGAGGCTCTTCTTGATCCGTCCGGGGCGGGCGGTCATCACGCACACGCGATCGGCGAGGAGCAGCGCCTCTTCGATGTCGTGCGTGACGAACAGCACCGTCTGGTGGTGCCGCTCCCAGACCTGCAGCAGCAGCTCCTGCATCAGCGAGCGCGTCTGCGCGTCGAGCGCGCCGAACGGCTCGTCCATCAGCATGACGCGCGACTCGAGCATCAGCACGCGCGCGATGCCGACGCGCTGGCGCATGCCGCCGGAGAGCTCGGCCGGGTAGCTGTCCTCGAAGCCGCGCAGCCCGACCTGGTCGAGGATCTGCGCGGCGCGCGGCCGGTATTGCGCCGCCTTCTCGCCGCGGGTCTTCGGCCCGAACACCACGTTATCCATCACGCTGAGCCACGGCAGCAGCGCCGGTTCCTGGAACACCACGCCACGCTCCGGCGAAGGCGCGCGGATTGGCTCGCCAGCGACCCGCACGCTACCCCGCGTAGGGAAGTCGAAGCCCGCCACCATGTTGAGCAGCGTCGACTTGCCGCAGCCCGAGGGGCCGAGCAGCGCCACGAACTCGCGCTCGCGCACCGCAAGGTCGATATCCTGCAAGGCGAGCACGCTGCGCCCGTTCTTCGCGAATTCGCGGGAGACGCCGGCGACCTCGATCATGCGTGCGCCTCCAGCGCACGCCAGCGCAGCAGGAAGCGCGCGGCCCACACGATGACCCGGTCGGACAGGAACCCGAGCAGGCCGACCGAGAACATGGTCGCGACGCAGATGTCCATGCGCCCGACGTAGTAGGCGTCCCATAGCACGTAGCCCAGCCCGGACTTGACCGCGATCATTTCCGCCACGATTACCGCGGTCCACGCAACGCCGATGCCCAGGCGCAGACCCGTGAAGATCGAAGGCAACGCCGAGGGAAACACGACCTTGGCGAGCACCGTTCCCGGTCCCGCCCCCATCATGCGCGCGGCGCGCAGCACCAGCAGATTGGTGTCGCGCACGCCGTGCGTGGTGTTCACCACGATCGGGTAGAAGGCGCCCAGGCCGATGAGGAACAGCGCGCTCGCGTCATAGATGCCGAACACCGCGATTGCGAACGGCAGCCAGGCGGTGATCGGCACCGGCCGCAGGAGCTGCACCGTCGGATCGATGACGCGCGCCGCGAGGCGGTTCCAGCCGATGGCGAGTCCGAGCGGGATCGCCACCAGCGCGGCGAGGCCGAAGCCCTGCAGCACGCGCCGCGTCGAGTAGGCGACGTTGTCCAGCCAGGTGCCCGAGTACGGCGACAGCGTAAGCTTGCCGGCGCCGCTGCCGAAGATCCAGGTGTTCCACGATTGCAGCACCTGCTTCGGCGACGGCACCGTGCCTTCCGTCACCCAGCGCAGCTCGACACCGAAATGCCACAGCACCACCAGCGCCGCCGGCAGCAACACGAACCAGGGCGGCGCGAAGCGCGGCTTCACCCGGCTATTGCTTGAGGCCGAGCTGCTCGGCGCTCCTTCCGGTGGCGCGGGAGAGGAAGTCGTAGGTGTAATACTGCGCCACCTCGCCCGACACGTCGCGCGTGATCACCCCGTTGTCCGAGAGGAACTTCGAGATGCGCTTGATCGATTCGAGCGGCAGCGTCGGGTCGAGGCGCGTGGTGCGGATCGACTCGGCGGCCACGTTCTCCGGCAGGCCGGCCTTCTCGGCGTAGATCTTGGCCCAGCGTGCGGTGTCCTTGCGCGCGAGTTCCAGCACGTCGAGGTAGGAGACCACCAGCCGCTGCACCGCCTGCGGGTTCTTGTCGAGGAACGGTTTGTTCACGGCGAGCACCGAGATCAGGCCGCCGACGGTCTTGGAGTCGTTGTGGTTGAGCGTCGGATAGGCGCCGAAGCCATCGACGATGGCCTGGGCGCAGAACGGCTGCCAGACCACCGCCATGTCGATCTCCTTGCCCTGCAGCGACTTCAGGTAGTTGCCGCCGCCGCCGACGATGTTGACGATCTTCAGCTTGTTGTAATCGAGGCCGTTCTCCTGCACCGAGGCGGCGAACTTGAGCCAGGAGATCGAGCCCGCGCCGACGCCGATGCGCTTGTCGGAGACGCTCTTCCAGTCCTTGATGTCCTCGCCCTTGCGCACGATCAGGCA
>DASRIR010000398.1:0-13377 GCA_035649875.1 Burkholderiales bacterium
GTGAGCGCTTCATGCAGCGACGCGGCGTAGCTCGTGAGGTTGTTGTAGCTCACGATCAGGCTCGACTGCGCGTCGCTCTGGTAGCCGAGGCGCCCCATGCGCAGCGACGTCGCGTATGGCAGGTAGAGCGTGCCGCGCGAAAGCTCCTGCAGCTCGTGCTTGCGCCCCTCGACGAAGCTGGTGCACGTCGCGGGCGACGCGCCGAAGAGATAGAGCGGCAGCCACGAGAGGCGGCGGAAATTGCGGATCAGCGCGAAGTAGCCGTCGCTGCCGATGCCGGGCAGCGAGAAGTTGTAGTGGATGCCCGAGATCGTCTGCATGCGCCGGCCGTAGCGGTGCGAAAGGCCGGTGCGGTACACGCCCTTCGCGCGCCCGACGTTGGAAGTGCCGTAGCGCCCGATCGGGATCGCTTCGTCGGCGGGCAGGTTGCAGGGCATGCTGGAAGCCCACAGCATCTCGTCGCCGATCGCGCGCATCACCACCTGGTGGATCTCGGTCAGCTCCTGCAGGCAGGCGTCGGCGTCGGGATGCACGCCGGTGATGAGCTCGAGCTGGCTCTCGCTGAAATCGGTGGTGATGTGCGGATGGGTGAGCGCCGAGCCGAGGCGCGCCGGATGCGGCGTGAGCGCGAGCGCGCCGTCGGGCCGCACGCGCAGGCTCTCCTTCTCGATCCCGCGGCGCAGCTGACCGAGCGCCCCCGCGGGCAGGGCGCGCAACCGCTCAGCCAGCTTCAGGCGGGAACCGGTTTTTCTTCTGGAACTTCGACCGGGGCGGCGGGCTTCTGCTTCTCGCGCTCTTGGGCCTTCTGCAGCTCCTTGCGAGCTTCCTCAGCGCGACGGACCAGGTAGTCGATCTCGTAGTCGTAACACATGGCGAACCTCCTCGACCGATGCTACTACTTTTTTTCCTCGGGGTCCGCGCCCCGGATCTTGGTCGCGGAGCGCTGCGTGCTGCGCGCGCTGTCGGCCGCGCTGTCGATCGCCCGCCCGGCGCTGTCGCCGGCCTTGCCCAGCCACTCGCCGACCCAGCCCTTGTGCCAGGCGTACGCGGCGCCGGCGACGATGGCGATCACGACGATGAGCTTTCCCATGGCCCGATGATACGCTGCAGCACGTGGAAGAGAAGGAACTACTGCTGCGCGAAGACCGGCGCCTCCTCGGCCGGCTGCTGGGCGAGGTGATCCGCGAGCAGGTAGGCGAGGAGGCGCTCGAGCGCATCGAGCGCATCCGGCAGACGGCGGTGGCGTTCCGAAGGGAAGAATCGAGCCGCACGCAGCTCGAGCGCGAGCTGAACGCCCTGGACCAGGAGCAGACGCTGCACCTCGTGCGCGCCTTCAGCTACTTCTCGCACCTCCTCAACATCGCCGAGGACGAGCAGCAGCATCGCCGCCGCCGCGCGCACGCCACGGCGGGCTCGCCGCGCCGCGCCGGCAGCTTCTCCTACGCGCTCGACCGCGCGCGCGATGCCGGGGTCGAGCTCTCCGAGCTCCTCGCCTGGTTTGCGCGCGCCCGCGTCGCGCCGGTGCTCACGGCGCATCCGACCGAGGTGCAGCGCCAGAGCATCCTGGATTGCGAAAGAGAGATCGCGCGGCTCTTGTCCAAGGAAGATTCCCCGGAAAGAACAGACGCGCTGCACGCGGAAATCTTGCGCCTTTGGCTCACCGCCATGCTGCGCAACACGCGTCTGGAGGTGTCCGACGAGGTCGCCAACGGCGTTGGCTACTTCCGCCTTACCTTCCTCAACGAGCTGCCGCGCCTGTACGCCGAGTTCGAGCAGGCGCTGAAGGAGCGCTACGAGCTCGAGCACACGCCGCGCATCGCCCCGTTTCTCACCGTCGGCACGTGGATCGGCGGCGATCGCGACGGCAATCCCTATGTGAACGCGGCGGTGATGCGCGGCGCGCTCGTACAGCAGGCGGCGCTCGCGCTCACGCATTACCTCGAGGAGGTCGGCCACCTCTACAAGGAGCTCGCGCTGTCGGCGCGCATTCATGCCGCGCCGGCGGAGATCGAGGCGCTCGCCACGGCCTCCGGGGAGAGCTCGGCGTACCGCCGCGACGAGCCCTACCGGCGCGCGATCAGCGGCATCTACGCGCGGCTCGCGGCCACTGCGGAGGGGCTTGCCGGCGTGAAGGCGAATCCGCCCGCGACGGTCACCCGGCCGGCGTATGGCAGTCCGGACGAGTTTGCGCTCGACCTGGAAGCGATCGCGCGCTCGTTGAAAACCCAAGGCGCGGAAAGGCTCGCGCGCGGCCGGCTGTCGGCGCTGCAGCGCAAAGCGAGCCTCTTCGGCTTCCACCTCGCGCCGATCGACCTGCGCCAGAGCTCGGAAGAGCATGCGCGCGCGGTCGGCGAGCTGCTGGCGCGCGCGGGCGTGGTGCCGAACTATGCCGAGATCGACGAGAACGGGCGCGTGGCGGTCCTGGCGAAGGAGCTGTCCGGGCCGCGGCCGCTGCGCATCCCGCACGTGGAGTACTCGGAGTTCCTGCAGAACGAGCTCGCGATCCTCGCCGCCGCGGCCGAGGGCCGCGGGCGCTTCGGCGCGCGCGCGGTGCCGCACTACGTGATCTCGCACTGCTCGGCGCTGTCGGACCTGTTGGAAGTCGGCGTGCTGCTACGCGAGGTGGGGCTCCTCGGGCAGGTCGACATCATTCCGCTCTTCGAGTCGATCGCCGACCTCGGGCGCTGCGGCGACGTGCTGAACGCCGCGCTCGAGCTGCCGCTCTATCGAAGCTGGCTGAGAAACGACGAGCAGGAGGTGATGCTCGGCTACTCGGACAGCAACAAGGACGGCGGCTACTTCACTTCCAACTGGTCGCTCTACAAGGCGGCCGCGATGCTGGTGCAGGTGTGCCGCAGCCACGGCGTGCGGCTGCGCCTGTTCCACGGGCGCGGCGGCACCATCGGCCGCGGCGGCGGGCCGAGCTACGAGGCGGTGCTCGCGCAGCCCGCGGGGTCGGTCGACGGCGCGCTGCGCCTCACCGAGCAGGGCGAGGTCATCGCGAGCAAGTATGCGGACCCCGAGAGCGGACGGCGCAATCTGGAGACGCTCGCGGCGGCCACACTGGAAGCAAGTTTCAATAAGGAAAACCACCACACCTACAAGCGCCATGAAGCCGTCGCCGAAGAGCTCTCGGCGCGCGCATTCGAGGTCTATCGCGCGCTGGTGAAGACCCCGGGCTTCGTCGAGTACTTTCGCGCTTCGACCCCGATCGCCGAGATCGCCGATCTCAACATCGGCAGCCGGCCGGCGTCGCGGCGCCCGAGCGATCGGCTCGAGGACCTGCGCGCGATCCCGTGGGTGTTCAGCTGGAGCCAGTGCCGGCTGATGCTGCCGGGCTGGTACGGCTTTGGCAGCGCGGTGGAGACCTGGGTCGAGCGCCACAAGCACCTGAACGAGCTGCGCGAGATGTATCGCGAGTGGCCGTTCTTCCGCAGCGTGCTGTCGAACCTCGACATGGTGCTCGCCAAGACCGACCTCGCGATCGCTTCGCGCTACGCCGAGCTCGTGCCGTCGAAAAAGCTGCGTACCGAGATCTTCGGCCGGCTCTCGGCCGAGTGGGAGCGCACGCGCAAGTGGCTGGGCGAGATCACCGGCAACGCCGAGCTCCTCGCCGACAACCCGACCCTCGCGCGCTCGATCCGCAACCGCTTCCCTTACCTCGATCCGCTCAACCACGTGCAGGTCGAGCTCCTGCGGCGCTACCGCGCCGGCGATCGCGAGGACCGGCTACTGCGGATGATCCACCTGACGATCAACGGCCTCGCCGCCGGACTACGCAACAGCGGGTAGGAATTCGGGGTCAGGGTCCGAATTCGTTTTTACGTACGTGAAAACTGAATTCGGACCCTGACCCCGAATTCTCATCCGACGCCGAGCAGCTCGACCTCGAACACCAGCGTCGAGTTTGGCGGGATGACCCCGGCGGCGCCGCGCGAGCCGTAGGCCATGCCGGGCGGGATGGTGAGCTTGCGCTTGCCGCCGACCTTCATGCCCTGCACGCCTTCGTCCCAGCCCTTGATCACTTGCCCCTTGCCGAGGTTGAAGACGAACGGATCGCGGCGGTCCTTGCTCGAATCGAATTTCGTGCCGTTGGTGAGCCAGCCGGTGTAGTGCACGGTGACCTTCTGGCCGATGGTCGGCGCGGCGCCGTTGCCGACGACGAGGTCTTCGATGAGGAGCTTGTCCATGATGTCCTTTCAGCCGGTGATGGTTTTCTTCGCCCATTCGAGCACGACGGCGAGGCGCGGCGGCAGCAATTCCTCGGCCTCCTCGAAGCTCACCCAGCGATACTCGTGGTGTTCGGGCCGGCCGAGCTCGGGCGAAACGGGAAGCTCGATTTTTTCAATCGCCGTCTGCGCGACGTAGTAGCGCGCGACCTTGTTGCCGGCATAGGGAACGGTTTCTTTGAACTCGTCGCCGAAGGGATAGTCCAGGTCGGCGAGCCCGGTTTCTTCCTCGACTTCGCGCTTGGCCGCGTCGAGCTCGGTTTCGCCGGGCTCGACCATGCCCTTGGGGAAGTCCCAGTTCTTGTAGGCACGCAGGACGAGGAGGCGGATGCCGCGTTCGCTGCTGCGGAACACGACCGCGCCTGCGGCGCGGGGAGCGGGTTTCACCCCGCCATTTTATCGATGCTCGCCGCCCGAGCGGGCCCTAGCCAGAGGAGGAGGAGGAGGCTTCGGATTTGCTCGGACGGCGAGGCAACTTTGAATTCAGTGCGCGCGGGAAGGGGTTTGAAAAAGCTTCACGACCGCGTTTTTGGCGCGCGACAGCACTTGGAGTGCGTCGCCGAGCGCGAGTTCCCAGCTTTCCGCAGCCTTCAGTTGCGTGAGATATTGCCCACGCACCTGCGCCGGCAATGAATCATAAGCGCGCTGCCAGAAAGAAGTCGTGAATTCTTTATGCATGTTTTAGTCCTTTCGCATTGCGAACCGTAACAGTGCGACCGAAAAGCGAGCGCACCGCTTTGATGCCCGCGCGGACGAGCCGCGCCATCTCCGCCGCACGCAGCCGACGGGCCTCGTGCTCGAGCGCGTACAATTCTTTTGGCGTGGGGTAACGGTTTTTCATGCAGTGAATATAGGTCCGGGGTGCGCTACGGACAAACGATGAAAACTCACCCCTTGCATAAGCAAAACTCATCCATTCCGTGATTTATCGCCTCCCGCCCTTGAATGCGCTGCGGGTATTCGAAGCCGCCGCAAGACATCTGTCATTCAAGGAGGCGGCGGCCGAGCTGCACATCACGCAGGCCGCGGTGAGCCACCAGGTGAAGAGCCTCGAGGAATACCTCGGCGTGCAATTGTTCCGCCGCTCGGCGCGCGGCGTGCAGCTCACCGACGCGGCGCGCGCCTGCCTGCCGAAGCTGCGCGAAGGCTTCGACGCGCTGGCGAGCGCGGTGGAGATGATCCGCGAGCGCGGCCAGGAGGCCGAGCTGATGATCACCGCGCCGCCGGTGTTCACCGCGCGCTGGCTGATGCCGCGCCTCGCCGACTTCTCCAAGCGCGAGCCGAAGATCGAGCTGCGCGTGTTCGGCTCGAGCAAGATGGTCGACGCGGGCGCGCTCGAGGTGGGCTCGCTCGTCGGCGACCTCGACCTGCGCACCGAATCGTCGGAAGTCCAGATCCACCTCGGCGCCGGCAGCTACGCGGGGTACCGCGCCGACCGGCTGTTCCCGGTTGCGATCACCCTGGTGGCGAATCCGGAGCTGGGACGCGGCCTGAAGCGGCCGGAGGAACTCGCGAGCCACACTCTGCTGCACGACGACGCGCTCGACATCGTCGCCGGCGGCGATGCGTGGCGCAAATGGCTGGAGGCGGCCGGCGTCGCCGACAAGGTCGACGCCGATCGGGGGCCGCGCTTTTCCACCAACATGCTCTCGCTCGAGGCGGCGTCGCAAAAGCTCGGCGTGGCGCTCGCGCTGCGCCCGCTGGTCGACGCCGACATCGCCGCCGAGCGGCTGTGCGCGCCGTTCGACGTGGCGGTGAGGCCGCCCTCGGCGTATTACCTGGTGTGCCCGGAAGTGATCGCCGACCGCCCGGCGGTCACCGCCTTTCGCAAGTGGTTATTAGAACAAGCTAAAACGCCCACTTGAACCGAAGCTCGACCGGTGCCATCTAACGGCGGTGAGATCACGCGATTTTTCAAGCTGGATGTGGGGCGAGGCGCTGACCATGCTCGACCGGGCGCAGCGCCTGCAGCGCCAGTTCTTCACCCACGCCAACGTGGCATGGGAGCCTCCGGTCGACATCGTCGAGACCGGCGAGACGCTGCAGCTGCACGTGGCGCTCCCCGGCGTCGCCCCCGACGCGATCACCGTCGCGCTCGACCCCGGGGGCATTTCCATCTCCGCGCTGCGCGCGTTTCCCTGCCGTGGCGAAGACAGCCAGATCCATCGCCTGGAGATCCCCTACGGCCGCTTCGAGCGCTACATCGGCCTGCAGCTCGGCGACCCGTACGCGCCGCTCGAGCTCGCCGGCAAGGAGCTCAAGGACGGCATCCTCACCTTGACGTTCCGGCGGAAGGAAGGCGCATGAACGAGAAAGTCCGTTCCGAGAAGCCCGGCGGCGCGGCCGCCGCGACGCGCCCGGCCGCCAATCCGCAGAAGCAGGCGCCGCTCAAGCCGCTGCCGGAAGACGCGCTCATCGTCATTCCGATGCGCAACACGGTGCTGTTCCCGGGCGTGATCTCGCCCGTCACCGTCGGCCGCATCGCGTCGGTCGCCGCCGCGCAGGAGGCGGTGCGCACCGAGAAGAAGGTCGGCTTCCTGCTCCAGCGCGACCCGCAGACGAACGAGGTCAAGCCCGAGGACGTCTTCTGGGTCGGCACCGCCGGCCAGGTGGTGCGCTACATCACCGGCGCCGAAGGCACGCACCACCTCGTGGTGCAGGGCCAGAGCCGCTTCCGCGTGCTCGAGTTCCTGCCCGGCTGGCCCTACCTCGTGGCGCGCGTGCAGCTCATCGAGCAGAAGGAAGACCTGAGCCCCGAGCTCGAGGCGCGCTTCCTGCAGCTCAAGGCGCAGTCGGTGGAAGCGATCTCGCTTCTGCCGAGCGCGCCCGAGGAGCTCACGGTGGTGGTGCAGGGCATGACTTCGCCCGCGCTGCTCGCCGACATGGTCGCCAACCTGCTCGACATCAAGAACGAGGACAAGCAGGACCTGCTCGAGACCTTCGACCTGCGGCGCCGGCTCGACAAGGTGCTCGAGCACCTCTCCGAGCGCGTGGGGGTGCTGCGCATCTCGAAGGAGATCGGCGACAAGACCAAGAAGGAGTTCGACGAGCGCCAGCGCGAGCACGTGCTGCGCGAGCAGATGCGCCAGATCCAGAAGGAGCTGGGCGAAGGCGACGACACCGCCGCCGAGCTCGAGGAGCTGAAGAAGAACATCGACGACGCCGGCATGCCCGAGGACGTTTACAAGCATGCGCTGAAGGAGCTGAAGCGCCTGGAGCGCATGGGCGAGGGCAGCGCCGAGGGCTCGATGTTGCGCACCTACCTCGAGTGGCTGTCAGAGCTTCCCTGGAAGGTCGAAAAAACCAAGGAGATCGACATCGCGGAGGCGCGCAAGGTCCTCGACGAGGACCACTTCGGCCTCGACAAGATCAAGCGCCGCATCCTCGAGCACCTCGCGGTGCGCAAGCTCAACCCCGAGGGCAAGAGCCCGATCCTCTGCTTCGTCGGGCCGCCGGGCGTCGGCAAGACCTCGCTCGGCCAGTCAATCGCGCGCGCCACGGGACGCAAGTTCCAGCGAATCGCTCTCGGTGGTGTTCACGACGAGGCGGAAATTCGCGGCCACCGCCGTACCTACATCGGCGCGCTGCCGGGCAACATCATCCAGGCGATCCGCCGCGCCGAGTCGCGCACCCCGGTGGTGATGTTCGACGAGATCGACAAGCTCGGGCAGGGCGGCTTCCACGGCGACCCGTCGAGCGCGCTGCTCGAGGTGCTCGACCCGGAGCAGAACTCGCGCTTCCGCGACAATTACCTCGGCGTGGACTTCGACCTGTCGAAGGTCATGTTCATCACCACCGCGAACATGCTGGACACGATCCCCGGGCCGCTGCGCGACCGCATGGAGATCATCCAGCTTCCGGGCTACACCGAGGAGGAGAAGCTCGAGATCGCCAAGCGCTACCTGGTGAAGCGGCAGCTCGACGCCAACGGGCTCAAAGGCGAGCAGGTTTCACTGGCGGACGAAACCCTGCGCACGATCATCCACGACTACACGCGCGAAGCCGGCGTGCGCACGCTGGAGCGCGAGATCGGCGCAGTGCTGAGGCACGTGGCGATGCGGATCGCCGAAGGGGCAAAAGAGAAAATCGTCATCGAGGCGAAGGATCTGCACGCAATCCTCGGCGCGCGCCGTTTCGAGAGCGAGCTCGCCGAGCGCACCTCGCTGCCCGGCGTGGCGACCGGGCTCGCCTGGACGCCGGTCGGCGGCGACATCCTGTTCATCGAGGCCTCGCGCACGCCGGGCACGGGCAAGCTCATCCTCACCGGCCAGCTCGGCGACGTGATGAAGGAGTCGGCGCAGACCGCGCTCACCCTGGCGAAGGTCCTGACCTCCGAGACGCTCGAGAAGACCGATATCCACGTGCACGTGCCGGCGGGCGCGACGCCGAAGGACGGGCCGAGCGCCGGCGTCGCCATGTTCTTGAGTCTGGTCTCTCTATTGGAGGGAAAACCCGTAAGGGCGGACGTCGCGATGACGGGCGAGATCTCGCTGCGCGGGCTGGTGCTGCCGATCGGCGGGGTGAAGGAAAAGACGCTCGCGGCGCTGCGCGCCGGCATCAAGACCGTGATGCTGCCCCGGCGAAACGAAAAGGACCTGGAGGACGTGCCCGCCGAGGCGCGTCAGAAGCTGGAGTTCGTGTTCCTCGACCGCGTCGAGGAGGCGATCAAGACGGCGATCGGCGAGCTACCGGCACCGGGAGCGCGGCGGGCGGCTTAGCAGCAAACGCTTTTCGCGGACGTTGCAGGGGAAGGCGGTCGAGCAGCCTTAAGAGCGCGCGCCTTTTCGATTCACGCCTGGAGAGCACGGGGGTTTCCTTTCATCCCTTGCCTTGGGGGCAAGGAAGCACTTCGCCGCGACTGCCTGGTGGATCCACAACGGGGGATGCTCGAAAACCGGTTCCTGGGGTAGCTTCTTGCCGGTCTGGATGGGCAGCATGGGCTTGCGGAGGAAGAGTCTAAGCCAGCCGCGCGCGAGAATCACGCCGCAGTGCGCCGGGCGCGCAAACGGAAGTAAAATCATGCTTCGAATCAGGGACATCCCAAGAATGGTCCGGTCGGCTCTGCTCCTCGTTATCGTCCTCCAGGCGTGCACCACCAGCCCGCTCACCGGGCGCGACCAGTTCCTGCTCGTGTCGGACTCGATGGCCGTGTCGCAGTCGGCCGCGGCCTACACGCAGATGATGGCCGACCTCGACAAGAAGAAGCAGATCGAGACCGGCACGCCGCGCGCCGAGAAGGTCAAGGAGATCACCGACAAGCTCGTGCAGCAGGCGGTGCGCGTGCGTCCCGATAGCGCGAGCTGGAAGTGGGAAGTCCAGGTGATCAACGACCCCAAGGTGGTGAACGCCTTCTGCATGGCGGGCGGCAAGATGGCCATCTACACCGGCATGTGGGACAAGCTCAAGGCGACCGACGACGAGATCGCGCAGGTGATGGGGCACGAGATCGCGCACGCGCTCGCCGACCACACGCGCGAGCGCATGTCGATCGCGATGACCACCGCCGCGGCCACCACCGCGGCCGCGATCGCGATCGGCTCGCGCGATTCCGGCCCGGGCGCCGGCCTCGCATTGACGGGCGCGCAGCTCGCCGCGGTGGTTGCGATCCAGCTGCCCAACAGCCGCAACGGCGAGGCCGAGGCCGACCAGATCGGCATCGAGCTCGCGGCGCGCGCGGGGTATGACCCCAGGGCAGCGGTGACGCTTTGGGAGAAGATGGGCAAGGAAGGCGGCGGGCCGCCGGAATTCCTCTCCACGCATCCCTCGCCGCAGAACCGCGCCGCGCGTCTCGCCGAGCTCGGCAAGCAAGTGACGCCGCTCTACCAGGCGGCGAAGACCGGCACGGCGAGCGGCTCGGACAAGCTCATCACGTTCCCGCGCAAGTGATCCGCTGGGGGGTGGTGCTGTTGTTGTCGGGCTGCGCCGCGGTCCGCAGCTACGACGCCGAGCTCTACACCACGCTCGAGCGCGCCTCGGCCGGCAGCGTCGAGAGCGCGATCCAGCTGCTCGAGGCGAACAACCGCCTCGCGGAAAAGGATCTCCTCTACTACCTCGAGCTCGGGATGCTCGAGCGCCTCGCGCGCCGCTACGATCAAAGCCAGAAGGCCTGGAGCGCGGCGAACACGCACATCCAGGCCTCGAGCGCGGGCGGCTTCGTCGAGGTGGCGAGCTTCATGCGCGGCATGGGGAGCTACGTGGTGAACGACAAGCTGCGCGCGTATCCAGGCTACGACTACGAGAAGGTGATGCTTCTCACCTACATGGCGCTCAATCATGTCGCGCTGGACGACTTCGATAGCGCGCGTGTGGCGATCAAGCAGGCGCACGAGCTCGAGGCGCAGATCGCGGAGCAGCGCGCGAAGCAGTACGCCGAGGTCGAGGAGTCGGCGCGCGCGCGCGGCGCGAAGTCGAGCTTCAAGGAGCTGAACGGCTACCCGATCGAGACCATCGACACGCCGGAGGTGAACGCGCTGCGCAACGGCTATCAGAGCGCGCTCTCGCACTACCTCGCCGGCTTCATCTACGAAGCGCTCGGCGAGCCGAGCCTCGCCGCGCCGGGCTACCGCCTGGCGAACGAGCTGCAGCCCGGCCAGCCGCTCCTCGAAGAGGCGCTGCGCGGACTGGACGAGCGCGTCGCCGCGCGCGACGACGGCATGACCGACCTCCTGGTGATCATCGGCACCGGCACCGCGCCCGCGCTGCAGTCGCGCCAGTTCCTGCTGCCGGTGAACATCGGCGGGCGGCTGGTGCTGATCTCGAACGCCTTTCCGGTGATGAGCGCGACGTCGTGGAGCGCGCTGCCAACCGGGGTCACGCTGGAAGGGCGGAGCCTGCCCGCGGCGCGCATCGCGAGCGTCGACCTGATGGCGCGCCGCCGCCTGATGGACGACATGCCCTCGATCATGCTGCGCGCCACGATCCGCTCGACCATGAGCGCCACGCTGCAATACCAGGCGCAGCGCGTGGCCGACCGCGAGCAGTCGGTGGGGATCGCGCTGGCCGCCGGGCTGATCGCGGCAGGGTCGGCGCTGCTCGCGACGGCGGACGACCGCACCTGGCGCGCCCTGCCCTCGGACGTGTCGATCGCGCGCGCTCGCCTGCCGCGCGGCAAGCACACCCTCACGCTGCAGACGCCGGAAGGCGCGCGCAGCGTGCCCGTGACCGTGTCGGGGCGTTACGCAGTGCTAGACTTGCGCCTGCTGCGGCACCAGCTTTTTGTAAACGCATCAAGGGAGGCCAGATGAACCCCAAAGGGATGATCGCCGCGATCGCAGCGGCCGCGCTCGTGTCCGGCTGCGCCACGAAGAAAGGCTTCGAGCAGCCCGGCTTCGCCTTCGGCTGCCCGATCGGCGAAGCGAAGGTCGCTTCGATGGACGACCTGGTGAAGGCCAAGGTCCTCGCCGAGGGCCGCCGCACCACGATCCAGACGACCGAGATGCGCTGCTCGAAGTCGGGCGACCTGCTGCGGATCGACGCCAACCTGAACAACGACAGCCGCAGCGTGAAGCGCGTGGCTTACAAGTTCCGCTGGATCGACCGCGAGGGCATGCGCGCCTGGGACGAGGAGCCGTGGAAGCCGCTCATGCTGCACGAGAACTCCAACCTGGTGATCAACACCATCTCGCCCACCAACAAGGCGGCCGACTTCCGCCTCATTCTGAGGAGCGAGGAATGAAGGCCTATCTTTTCTCTGTTCTGGGGGCGGCCGCCTTGATGAGCGGTTGCGCGACAGAGACGACCCGCTACGGCGACGCGCGCGCGGTCGAGACCATGACCAATACCTTCGGCTCGACCGACCTGCAGCTGATGGCCGAGTCGATGGCGCGCTCGATGCTCCAGGCGCCGGTGATTGCGAGCGCCAACCTGCCGATCGTCACGGTGCAGGAAGTGCGCAACAAGACGAGCGAGTACATCGATACGCGCGCCATCACCGACAGCATCCGTTCCGAGCTGCAGAAGGGCGGCCGGGTACGCTTCGCGGTCGACGCCGCGGGCATGAAGCCGCAGACCGAGGAGCTCAACCGCCAGCAGAGCGGCCTGTACGCGAAGGACCACTCGGTGGACATGGGGCAGATGGTCGGCGCGCAGTACCGGCTCGAAGGCAACATCATGTCCATCGTGAAGCAGGTCAAGGAGGCGAAGGACGTGTACTACAAGCTCAACCTGCAGCTCTGGAACATCCGCAACGGGCTGCTGGAATGGTCCGACGAGAAAGAAATCCGCAAAACCACCACGAGAGGCTGATTTTCATGAAACGAAAGTACGGGGCGGCGCTCGCCCGCGAAACCCTCGCCGAGCAGCAGATGCGCGAGCGCGCGGCCGAGATGCACGACAACAGCTATAACTTCGGCTCGGGCGCCAAGAAGGGCTCCCCCACGCGCGGCAAGCGCCGCGGCCGGGCCTTCAAGCCCGCTCACCGGCGGTAAGCGCCAGCGAGTCTTTGGAATTCGGGGACGGAGCCCTAACTCCACGGCTGCGCAGCTTTCGGAGTTAGGGCTCCGTCCCCGAATTCAGTCTTCCAGCCGGAAGAAGTTGCGGTTGAACCAGGCGACCAGGAGGTCGAGGTCCTGGCCGGAAAGCTTGCCGAAGTGGCGCTCGACTTCCTTGCGCAGCGCCTCCACCGACTTGATCGCCGGCAGCTTGCCGATGTCGCCGCTGGCAAAGGCGCTCGGGGCCATGTTGAGCAAGGCCGTCAGGTTGGGTGTGTTCGGCGTCATGTATTCAGCCTAACGCCGCCGCGTTGCCGTGCGTTGACGCGATCAAGATTTGACAGGTGTACGGCGTAAGCCGAGGTTAAAAACTCGATTTATTCCGCCGGACGTGACGCTTTTTTTACTTCTCGCTCGCCGGAACGCGCTTCAGGTTGTCGAGCCAGGCGTCGGCGGCGCCGTCTGAAGGCGCGCGCCAGTCGCCGCGCGGCGAGAGCGAGCCGCCCGAGCCCACCTTGGGGCCGTTGGGCAGCGCGCTGCGCTTGAACTGGCTGGTCTGGAAGAAGCGGCGCAGGAATACCTCGAGCCAGCGCCGGATCTCGGTCAGGCTGTAGTCGTCGCGCCACGCGCTCCAGGCGAGGAAGGCCACCTTGGCCGGCGCATAGCCGAAGCGCAGCGTGTAGTAGAGGTGGAAGTCCTGCAGCTCGTAGGGTCCCACG
>DASRIR010000399.1:0-5221 GCA_035649875.1 Burkholderiales bacterium
TCCTTGGTGCCGAAGCTCTCGTCGCGTGTGCCGCGGCAGCCGCTGGGGATCCATGATGGAGCGACCGATCGTCCTGGCGCATGCGCGCTCCACGGGAAGCGGATATTGCGCATCGGCCGGCCGAGCTAGCGCGAGCCGAGTGCAGCCGACGTACTCCCCGGTGTGAACGCTGCGGATCAGGCAATGGAGCGAGTGCGCGTCGTAATCGTCGGTCTCGCGCCGGTCCGGTCGGACCGCCTCGTACTTCAGCTCCTCGCAGTAGACCGCATGCCGGATGCGAACAATGCAGGCGCGGGCAAGAGTTTTAAGACTTGTCAGGCCCCTAAAGGAAGTGTCAGCACCTCTTGCGGCAGCCGGCGGGCCCAAGGGAAGATGGGCTCGCTATGGCAACGATCGACAGCCTCTTTCACAAGACCGAAGCGGGATGCGAAGCTACCCTGCTGGCCGGTTCGGCCCTGCCGCCGGATTACGTTGCCATTCTCGACGCAGTGCACTATGCGACGCGCTTCGCTGCCGTCGCCGCCCACCTACCGCATTGTCCGGAAGCGAAGCTCGCCGGCTATCTCGAAGACCTGGAAGCGATCGGGCTGATCGAATCGGTTTCGCTCGATTGGATCCGCGCCGTGTACGCCCTCGAGTACCAAGGGCCGTAACCGCCGCCCGGGCGCCGTGGCCGGCGCCGAAGGACCCCCCATAGCCTCCAGCCCCGCAGTAGGGTTGCCGGGCGTTCTGAAGCTATGATTTACCAAGTCGGGAAACCAACCGCGATGGGCGGGGCTCTCAATTCACGTGTGCCAAGAAGGATGCAACGAGGGATGAGCTGGCGGATGGCAGCGCTGCTCCCCGCCATCGCGTGCGCGGCGCTGCTCGGTTACGGCTATTACCTGCAATACGTCGGAGGGCTGGACCCCTGCCCGCTGTGCCTCGTGCAGCGCGGATTTTTCTACGCTGTCATGGCGACTTCGATCCTGGCGGCCGTTCACGCGCCGCTCGGGTGGGGAAGAGCGGTGTACGGCACCCTAGCCGCGCTTTTCGCTGCCGGCGGCTTCGCAGCCGCTGCGCGCCAGGTGTGGCTGCAGCACCTGCCGCCCGAGCGTGTGCCGCAGTGCGGGCCCGACCTCTACTTCATGCTGGAGAACTTTCCGCTCTCGCGAACGCTGCAGACGCTCATCCAGGGGACCGGCGAATGCGCGGTCGTGGACTGGACTTTCCTGGGATTGTCGATCGCCGAATGGTCGCTCGTCTGGTTCGCCGTCTTCTTTTTCTACGCGATGTGGCTGGCCTACAACGCCGTGCGACCGCGCCGGACCGCCTCGGCAAGGAGCTCGTACAGCGCGTAGTAGCTGCCTTGCAAAGCGCTCATGCTCGGAAGCAATTCCGTCGGGTGGTCGAACGTCAGTTCCGAAGCGGCCACTGCGGTCGGTGCAGGAACGACTTCCAGCCCCGCCGCCATCAGCTCGGCGATGGCCCTGGGCATGTCGAAGCCGTGAGCCACAAACACCACCCGGGTGACGCCTTGCGGGACCAGCATGGCGGCCGTCTGGAGCGCGTTGGTCCGTGTATCGCGCGAGCGGTCTTCCGTCCACTTCACTCGCACGCCAAATTCCTCTTCAAGCGCATGCTTCATCAGCAGCGCTTCCTCCGTGCCGCCGTACAGTGCGCCGCCGCTGACGAGCACCGGTAGCCCGGTCTTGCGAGCCACCAAGGCCGCGTAGCGCACGCGCTCGAGCGTCAGGCGCCCGAGCGTGTCACCGCCGTACTCGGGCGCCGCGCGACGAATCCCGCCGCCGAAAATCACGATGGCCTGCGCGGCCTGCGCTTTCGAATAGTCAAGCGGTGGAGTCCGGTCCACCGCGCGGAGCAGCACGTGGGACACCACCGGGAGGCTCAGAACCAGCAGGATGAGGATACCGCCCCAGGCGAGCGCACGGCCCCACCTCGGATAACGGCCGAGGAGAGCGAGGCCAGCAAGCGCGATCAAAAGCGGTCCCGCCGGGGGCAGAGCCACGGCGGTGAGCGCCTTCTTGACAAGAAAAAGGTCCATGCCGCCGCTGCTTCGGCGCGGAACCTCCGGTCAACTCAGCCGCAAAGACCGAGGATTTTCTCCTCTGGTGCGCACGCCTTGGCCGGCGTGGCCCGGGCCTTCTGCCCGGCGAGGCAGGCCCGAATCTCTTTCGCCGTCGGGCCGTAATAGCTCCATCCTTGGTTGAGCCCGGGCAGGGCGAGCTGCACCTCGCGCCACTTGGGATGGCCCTTTTCCTGCAAGGTCGAAAAATTCTGGCAGAGCGAGCGCGCAAACCGGGTCAGGTACTGTACCGTGTGTTGCATGTTGTAGTCGTACGTGACCAGGAATGCGCCGACCGAAATCGTCGTGAAGTCTTCGTTCAACAGATTCGGATAGCTGTTCGCGCGCACCGTCGCGGGGGTGTAGATGTTGAGCGGCTGCTTGCTCGTCGGATGCGATGGGTCGAACTTCAGCAGCTTGATGTACTTCTGCGCCTCCGGCTTCATGTTGGCGATGATCGGCGCCGGCTGGCCGGCGGCGACTACCGCGACGTCGACTGACTTGTCCGTTATCAGCTTGACGAGCGCCTCGGCGTTCGGAAGGTAGCTCGCGTTCTTGTCCGGAATGGAGGCGTTGAACATCATTCGATAAAGCGTGTGGGTGATGAACGCCGCTCCGCTTCCGACCAAGCCGCCATTGATCCGGGCGTCCTTGAGATCGTGCAAGTAATTGAGGTTCGAGTCGGCGCGCGCGACGTAATGGATTTCGGTGTTATAGAGCGGCAGGATTACGCGCAGCGGCCGGATGATCCTCGCCGCTTCCGGATTCGCCTTGGAGGCCCGCTCCACGAAGGCCTGATAAACGTCGGCCTGCACGATGGCGAATTTCACATACGGCTCGAATCGGAGGAGTTTGATGTTTTCGGCCGATCCGGAGGTCGGCACGGGCTCGAGCTCGATGTCCGCATCGGGCGCGACGAACTTCGCCAGGTCATTGGCAATGGCGTGATAAGTCCCGCGTACGTCTGCGGTAACGATCTTGAAGGCAGCCGCTGCTTGGGCGACGCCGTGAGCGGCGAGAAGCGCGGCGGCTATTGCCGCCGCACGGACGACATGAACCATTTTCATTTCCCCCCCTTGTTGTCGCGAATTGGGCAAAGAGCGAGAGCCGCGATCGCCTCGCTGCATTCCGGCGTCGGCGCACGCGCCCCGGCAGCGGGAGCCGGAAGCGCAGGCTGTGGCGACCCTGCACCGCCGGCCTCGGTCGGCCGGGTATGCGTTACCCGGCCCTGAGGCAGGCTCGCTTTCGGCGTTGACGTAGCGCCGGTCGATTGACCAGCGCCCGCCGGCGTGGCCGCCACGCTGGCCGCGTCGCGAACGGGCGCCGGTTCGGACGATAACGGCGCGGCCACCGGGGCGCGGGCACTTTCGTCTTTGCCTTCCACGACCGCCGTCGGCGCTCCTTGCGAGAAATACTGGTATGTCAACACCGTCAATCCCAGGAGCGCTGCCAGCGACAGAGCCCAGCGCAGGCGAGAGCGCCGCGCGTTCGGTAGGGCGACCCCGGCTTTCGCTCCGATTTCGCTGCTGCTTTCCGCTTCGATTTGGCTGCTGGCCGCGGCGCCGAGAGCCGCACCGCAGCTATAGCAGGTCACCGCTGTGTCAGCGTTCACCGCTTCGCAAGCGGCGCAGAACCTGAGATTCAGCGATGAGCCGCAGGCCTCGCAAAAGCGCTCGCCGCTGGTATTTTCATGCTTGCAAGCCAAGCATCGAGATCGGTTGCGCGCAATGGCAACCGGCGCGGCGACAGGTGCTTCGCCGGGCAGTGTTTCGCGTTTCATTCTGTTGCTTGCTCTCTCGCGCATTCTTATTAGCGCGCCGAGGCCGGGCAATGGCTAATTGGTGCTAACGCGAGGGTGGTAGGCGGTGAAGGGATCGAACCTCCGACCTCGGCCCTGTAGCAGCCGCGCTCTCCCACTGAGCTACCCGCCTATCGATCACCGGTTGGGCGTTCGTCCACTCGGACGCTCAACGAGGATGGCCACGTAGGCCAGGCAAGCAACGAGCGTCGCTGCGATGCCGCCCTGGAGGATTGTGCCGGTTTGGAACCCGGCTAGCCAGTAGGCCCCGGCGAGACGCGCGCCGAACGCGACGGCGATCATGGCGACGCCCACGAGGCCTGCGAGCCGCGCAATCCACATCAGCAAGGTCTGCACATTCGCCTCCTGAAAAGCGTTAGCTCTTAAAGACTATGTTGCGACTCGCTCGGACGACACGATACAGTTTTTTCGCGAGGGGTGCCGCCGGCATTCGCATCAGCGTCCTGCATCAGAAAGCGACAACGATTCCTGGCTGGGAGAATGGGTGAGCGGTAGTCCGCTGGCGGTTAGCGCAGAAGAGCACGCGGCAGTCGTTCCGCAGCGCTACGTATCGCTCAGGCTGTTCAACGGCCACGTGCACCGGCTCGCGCTGCTCGCGCTCGCCGAGGTCACGATCGTCCTCCTGGCGGTCTATCTCGCCGCTTTGGTCCGCTTCCCCGGCGTTAACCCCGTCTTGGGCGCACTCAGCGCCACCGTGGCGCAGGCGTGGCCGCGCGTTCCGCTGATCGCCCTCGTGTATCTCATGAGCCTCGCGGCGCTGGGTCTCTATCAGCTGCGCCATCGGGCGGCATTCCGCGGCGTGCTCGTGCGCGTCGGACTCGCGGTGCTTCTCGCCGAGATCACGCTTGCGCTCATCTTCTATGTCGCTCCTTCGCTCCACGTCGGCCGGGGCGTCGTGGTCCTTATCGGCGCTTTTGCCCTCGCCGGCCTCGCCGTCACGCGTCTCATTTTCCTCCTGGTAGTCGACGAAGAGTTCTTCAAGCGCCGGGTGCTCGTATGGGGCGCGGGCGGGCGCGCCGCGTGCATCGAGACACGGATGCGCAGACGCACCGATCGCCGCGGCTTCCGCGTCGTCGGGTATGTCCGCGCCCCCGGGGACAAGGACGACGGACCCCGGCAGAAGCCGCTCGATACGCCGCGCAGCCTGGTGCGGCTCGCGTTACAGCACAGGGTCGAGGAAATCGTGGTGGCAATGGACGACCGGCGTGCCGGCTTCCCGGCTGCAGAGCTTCTGGAGTGTCGCCTGCGCGGCATCTACATCAGCGACCTCGTCACCTTTCTCGAAAGGGAAAGCGGCAGGGTCAGCGTAGAGCTGATGCATCCGAGCTGGCTCATAT
>DASRIR010000400.1:0-4117 GCA_035649875.1 Burkholderiales bacterium
GCGGTTGACGAGCCCCATCTTCTCGGCTTCCTGCGCGGTGAACTGGCGGCCGGTGAAGAACATTTCCTTGGCGTACGCCGGGCCGATCAGGTCGACGAGCGGCTTCGCGCGGTTCATGCCGTAGCCGAGGCCGAGCTTGGCCGCAGGGACGCCGAACTTGGCGTTCTCCGTGCAGATGCGGATGTCGCAGCACACCGCGAGCGCGGTACCGCCGCCGATGCAGTACCCGCGGATCATCGCGATAGTGGGGATCGGCATACCGAGCACGGTGTCGTATGCCTTCTGCGTGGTCGCCTGGTAATGCGCCACCGCGGCCGCTTCCTGACGCTCATCCTTGAATTTGGAAATATCGGCGCCCGAAGCGAAGGCCTTGCCGCCGGCGCCGGTGACGACCACGACGCGCACCGACTTGTCGGCGCGAAAGTCGTCCATCGCCTCCATAGCCGCGGTCCACATTTCGAGCGAGATCGCGTTGTGGCGCTCCGGGTTGTTGAGCACGATCCAGCCGACGCCGTTCTCTTTCCTGGCGAGCAACTTTTCGCTGGGCATCAGACGATTCCTTTCTTGCGCAATTCTTCAATCTTTTCGCGAGCGAAACCGATTTCCTGCAGGACCTCTTCGGTGTGCTCGCCCTGCTTGGGCGGATGCGCGACCACCTTGCTCGGCGTGCGCGAGAGCGTCACCGGCTGGCCGAGGTACGGCACCTCGCCGACCTTCTGCACCATGCCGAGGGTCTTCACCTGCGGATCGTTGAAGGCCTGGTCGATCGAGTAGATCGGGCCGGCAGGCACGCCGGCGTTATTGAGCGTCTCGATCCAGTGCGCGGTGTCTTGCTCCCTGAAGTATTCCTCGAGCACGTCGTGCAGCGCGTCGCGGTTCTGTGACCTCAAACTTGAACTGGAATACTGAGGATGCGTCGCGAGCTCCGGCGCGCCGATCGCCTGGCACATGCGCGTCCAGATCTTGGTGCCGGTCACCGCGAGGTTCATGTAGCCGTCGCGCGTCTTGTAGACGCCGGTCGGGATCGAAGTCGGATGGTTGTTGCCCGCCTGCTTGGCGACTTCGCCCTTCATGAGCCAGCGCGAGGCCTGGAAGTCGAGCATGAAGAGCTGCGCCTGCAGGAGCGAAGATTTGACCCACTGTCCCTTGCCGGATTTCTCGCGCTCGATCAGCGCCATCGCGATGTCATAGGCGCAGAAGATGCCGGCGCAGAGATCCGCGATGGGAATGCCCACGCGCACCGGTCCCTGTCCGGGCAACCCGGTGATCGACATGAGGCCGCCCATGCCCTGCGCGATCTGGTCGAATCCTGGCCGCATGCGGTACGGGCCCTCTTCGCCATAGCCCGAGATGCTCGCGTAGACGAGGCGCGGATTCACCTCGGCGATCGTCTGGTAGCCGATGCCCAGCCGCTCCTTTACGTCGGGCCGGTAATTCTCGACGAGCACGTCGGCTTTCTCGGCGAGCTTCTTCAGGATCGCGACGCCGTCGGGCGACTTGAGGTTGAGCGTCATGCCGCGCTTGTTGCGATGCACATTCTGAAAATCCGAGCCTTCGCGCGGGCCGCCCGGGCCCTCGCCTTCGTCCAGGCCGGCGGCCATTTCGATCTTGACGACTTGCGCGCCCCAATCGGCGAGCTGCCGAACTGCGGTCGGACCCGCGCGCACGCGCGTGAGATCGAGGACCTTGATGTGCGAAAGCGCGCTGGAGGCCTGCATCGCTTCGAGTCTACACTGCCGACCCAGGAGGAAAATTGATCATGGCCATTACAAATCGCCGGCGCGTGCTCGGTTTCGCGGGCGC
Organism: Burkholderiales bacterium; assembly: GCA_035649875.1. Taxonomy (GTDB): domain Bacteria; phylum Pseudomonadota; class Gammaproteobacteria; order Burkholderiales; family SG8-39; genus SCGC-AG-212-J23. Next base: position 1,804 of record DASRIR010000400.1, read on the forward strand.
AGCCGCGGCGCTGTCGGCGTTTCCGCTGCGCGCGCAGGACAAGTTCCCGTCGAAGCCGATCGAAGTCGTCACGCATTCCGGCGTCGGCGGCGGCACCGACATCACCGCGCGCATGATGATGGTGCACGCGCCCGGCGTGTTCAAGACCGAGTTCGTGGTGGTGAACCGCACCGGCGGCAGCGGCGCCGCGGCGATGGACTACCTGCTCGAGCGCAAGGACGGTCACACCATTGCGCTCATCACGCAGACGCACCTGCTCACCATCCTGCGCAGCAAGGGAAAGTACAAGTACGAAGACCTCGTGCCGCTCGCGCGCGCGACCGAGGATCCGCAGGTGCTGATGGTCGGCAAGGGCAGCCCGTACAAGACCGCGCAGGATTTCTTCAAGGCGGCCAAGGGCAAGCCGATGAAGTTCGGTACCACGCACGTCGGCAGCGTCGACCATATCGGCTCGGTCGCGGTCGCGCGTGCCGCGGGCGTGCAGCCGCCGGTGATCGTGCCTTTCCGCGGCGGCGGCGACATCGTCATCAACCTGGTCGGCGGCAACATCGACGCCGCGCTCGTCAACTTCGCCGAGGCAGAGTCGCAGGTGAAGTCCGGCGACGTGCGTCCGCTCGCCACCTTCGCCGACAGCCGGCTGAGCGTGCTGCAGAACGTGCCGACCGGCAAGGAAATCGGCGTGAACACGGTGCAGGCGACGGTGCGCGGCTTCGTCACCGCGCGCGGCGTGCCCGACGATCGCGTGAAGACCCTCGAGAGCGGCCTGGTCAAGGCGATGGAAGGCCAGATGTTCCAGAGCTACCTCGAGACCTCCGGGCAGGCGAAGGACAGCGTCGCCGGCGCCGGAACGTGGAAGGCGCAGCTCGACGCGTTCATGACGGAAGGGAAGCAGACCCTCGAAGCGCTTGGGTTGTTGAAGTAAGGCGCAGTTTCCGTGAACTCCCACCGGGTGGCGGCGGCCGCGAGCGCCGCCATCGCGATCGTGCTTTTTGCGCTCACCTTCGGCTTCGAGCAGATGCCCGAGGGCATCACGCGCGGCTTCGGCGCCGAGGTGTTCCCGCGCCTCGTCCTCGGCATGATCGTCGTGCTCTCGGTTTTTCTTTTCATCACCTCGCCGATGGGCGCGGCGCTCGAGCGCATTCCGCCGATGGTCTATTACTCCGCGGCTGCGCTGCTTTTATTCATGGCGCTCGCGCCGCTCGCGGGCATGCTGCCGGCGATGCTTGCTTTCCTGCTCGGACTCGGCTGGCTCTGGGGCGAGCGTCGCGCGTGGCTGCTCGCGCTGAGCGCGCTGCTCCTCACCGCGCTGATCTGGGCCGTGTTCGTACGCGGCTTCGGCGTGCAGCTGCCCCAGGGCTATTTCTTCTAGATGGAGGCATTCCTCGCCGGGATGGCGCTGCTTTTGGATCCGAAGATCCTGCTGGTGGTCTTCGCCGGCACGCTGATTGGCATCATCGTCGGCGCGCTGCCGGGCATCAGCGGCTCGACCACGACCGCGCTTCTCCTGCCCTTTACCATCAGCATGGGCCCGGTGCCGGCGATCGCGTTCCTCGGCGCCATCTATTGCGCCGCCAACTTCGGCGGCTCGATCACCGCGATCCTCGTGAATTCGCCCGGCGACCCGTCGGCTTCGGCGACCGCGTTCGACGGCTATCCGATGGCCCGGCGCGGCGAGGCCGGACGAGCGCTCGGCATTTCGGCCGTCGCCAGCGCTTTCGGCGGCATCTTCAGCGTGATCGTGCTGATCATCGCCGCCCCACTGCTCGCGCGCGTCGCCTACTCGTTCGGCCCGCCGGAGTATTTCGCGCTCGCCGTGTTCGGCCTTTCCATGGTCGCGATGACCGGCGGCGACAGCATGCTGAAGAACCTGATCGCCGGCGGCTTCGGCGTCTGGCTTGCGACCGTCGGCCAGGACCTCACCACCGGCGTGGAGCGCTACACCTTCGGCCTGCACTCCTTCACCAACGGCATCGAGTTCATCCCGGTGCTCATCGGTCTCTTCGCGCTCACCGAGCTCCTCGAGCAGGCCGCGCAGCTCAGGAACCGCGTCGACGTGGCCAGGCTGGGCGCGGTGCGCCTGCCGAGCTGGCAGGACATCAAGGACTGCTCCAAGGCGATCGGGCTCTCGAGCGCGCTCGGCACTTTCATCGGCATCCTGCCCGCGCTCGGCGCGACCACCGCGGCGATGATCGCCTACGTGGAGACGCGCCGCTGGTCGAAGAACAAGGCGCAGTTCGGCAAGGGCGCGATCGAGGGCGTGGCCGGGCCCGAAGCGGCGAACAATGCCGCGGTCGGCGGCGCCATGGTGCCGACG
>DASRIR010000401.1:0-2404 GCA_035649875.1 Burkholderiales bacterium
CTGAAGCAGCAGACCATGCTGGTGAACGAGAACCGCCTCAACCTCGCCGACCAGCGCGCGCGCAAGTACCTCATGGAGCAGACCGAGCGCCACTTCTTCGGCGGCGGCGCCGACACCGCTTCGGGCTACGTCCCGCCCCCGGCCGACAAGAAGTAAGTAATCCCGACAAGTACCGGGCAGCGCCTTGAACGCGGATGAGGCCGTAGCCGCGGCATTCGAGCTTCTCCGCGCAGGGGACGCCGGCGGCGCGGAAAGGTTGTTCCGCGAGGTGCTCGGGGCGCGAGCCGATCACGCCGGCGCGCTGCACGGCCTCGGCGCGGTCGGGTTGCAGACCGGGCATTACCCGGAGGCGATCGGGCTCCTGTCGCGCGCGCTCGCGGCCGACCGCAGCCAGGTCGAAGTGCAGTGCGACCTGGCGAGAGCGCTCGCCGCAGACGACCGGCCGCAGGAAGCGCTGCCGCTCGCGCGCCGCGCGCTCCGGGCGAGGCCGGGTGCCTTCATGCCTCACTACACGCACGCGCTGGCGCTCTTCAAGCTCGGCCGCTACGACGAGGCGGAAACGGCCGTGCGGCGCGCGCTCGCGCTGGCGCCTGCCAACCCGGCCGCGCACCTGACCCGCGGGCTGATCCTCGAGGGAAAGGGCTGGTACCGGGCCGCAGCCGAGGACTACCGCCGCGTCGTCGAGCTCGAGCCGGGCAACGAGCGCGCGCGCGTGCGGCAGGGCCATGCCCTCGTCCAGTTCGGGCGCATCGAAGAGGGGCTCGCGATCCTCGACGGACTTCTCACTGCGGGCACCGACGATCGCATGGTGCAAGCGACCTGCCTGCTCGCGCTCCTGCACACCGGCCGCACCGGCGACGACATCCTGCGGGCGCACGCGCGCGTCGCCGCACGAGTCGAAGCTTCGGTCACGCGCCTTCCACCCGCACCACCCCGGCGCGAAGGCCGAAGGCTGCGCATCGGCTACCTCTCACCCGATTTCCGGATGCATTCGGTCGCGTTCTTCTTCGACCCGGTCCTCGCGCACCACGAGCGCAAGCGCTTCGAGGTGTTCTGCTATCACTGCAGCACCGCCGCCGACGAAGTGACCGCGCGATTGAAGGGCCTCGCCGAGCGCTGGGTCGAATGCGGGCGGATGGATGACGAAGCGCTGGCCGCGCAGATCCGCGCCGACGGCATCGACGTGCTGGTCGACCTCGCCGGGCCGACCGCGGGCGGGCGGCCCGGCGTGCTCGCCCGCAAGCCCGGCCGGGCGCAGGTGGAGTGGCTGGGCTACCCGGCGCCGAGCGGCCTGGCGTCGATCGACGCGCGCATCTCGGACGCGCGCGCCGACCCGCCGGGAAGCGACGGCGGCGATGGCGTGATCCGGCTTCCCGCGAGCTTCTTCTGCTATGGGCCGCCGCGGGATGCCCCGGCGCCCACCGCGCCGCCCTGCCTGAAGAAGGGAAGCTTCACCTTCGGCTCGTTCAATACGCTCGCCAAGCTCTCCGACCAATGCGTGGCGCTGTGGGCCGGGGCGCTCGCGCGGGTGCCGGACGCGCGGCTGCTGCTGAAGGCGAAGGCGCTGGCCGAGCCGGCCGCGCGCGAGGAGACCGTGGCGCGCTTCGCCGCGCACGGGATCGCGCCGGAGCGGCTGGTGCTGCGGGGCTGGAGCGCGAAGCTCGCCGAGCACTTCGCCGCCTACAGCGAGGTGGACGTCGCGCTCGACAACTTCCCCTTCAACGGCGGGACCACCACCTGCCATGCGCTCTGGATGGGCGTGCCGGTGATCTCGCTCGCCGGGGAGCGCCAGGCCTCGCGCATGGGCCTCTCCATCCTCACCGCCGCCGGTCGCGCCCAGTGGTGCTCGGAAGATGCCGGCCGCTTCGCCGAGATCGCCGCGTCACTCGCCGCGGACACCGCGTCGCTGGCCGAAATCCGCGCAGGGATGCGCGGGCGGTTGCAGGCCTCCGCTCTCATGGATGCCGCCGCCTTCACCGCCTCGCTTGAATCGGCGCTGCTCGGCTACGTGTCCGCCGACAAGAAGTAGCGGAACCCTGCGGCGAGCGCGGCAAGGCCCACGGCAGCGCACAGGAACACCGGCGGCGCGCCGGCGAGGTCGACGATGCGCGCCGCGAGCCACACGCCGCTCGCTTGGCCCAGGAACAGGAAGGTCGCGAACAGCGCCACCGCCGAGCCGCGCTCCTCGGGCGCGACCTGCGTGACGTGGATCTGCACCGTGGTGTGGAGCATGTAGAAGCCGGCGCCGACCAGCGCGATCGCCAGGGTGGCAGCCGCCGTCGAGCTCACCAGAGCCAATCCCGTATACCCGACCGCCAGGGCGACCCCTCCGGCCGTCACCAGGCCGCGCTCCCCCAGCCGCCGCACCGCGCGCCGGGCGAGCAGCGCATAGCAGACGCCGCCG
>DASRIR010000402.1:0-32606 GCA_035649875.1 Burkholderiales bacterium
CGCGTCGACTACGTGACCAAGTTCGTCTCCGAGCTGAACGTCGGCACGGTCAACATCTGGGAGGTGCCCGGCTATCGGCTCGAGAGCACGCCCTTCGGCGGGATCAAGGATTCCGGCCTCGGCATCAAGGAAGGGGTGATCGAGGCGATGAAAAGCTTCACCAACGTAAAGACCTACTCGATCCCTTGGTAGTCGACGAAATCCTCGCGCTCTACCGCGCCAAGGGCGGCCGCGAATACGAAGGCGAGGGCGTCACGCAACTCGAGCACGCGCTGCAGAGCGCCAACCACGCCGAGCGCGCGGGCGCATCGCCGGCGCTGGTGTGCGCCGCGCTCCTGCACGACATCGGCCATCTGCTGAACGACCGCGGCGAGACGCCGACGCTGCGGGGCATCGACGACGAGCACCAGAACGCCGCGCTGCCGTTCCTGCGGCCGCACTTCCCCGAGGCAGTCCTCGTGCCGATCCGATTGCACGTCGACGCGAAGCGCTATCTCTGCGCCACGCGGCCGGAGTACTACGGCCGGCTGTCCGATGATTCCAAACGCAGTCTCGCGCTCCAGGGCGGTATCTTCGCGCCGGCCGACGCCGAACGCTTCATCCGCCAGCCGCATGCGGCCGACGCGGTAAAGGTGCGGCTGTGGGACGACGCGGCGAAGACGCCCGGCGCGGCGACGCCCGGGCTCAACCATTTCGAGCCGCTGCTGCGGGAGGCATGCCTCTCGAAGTAACCCTCGCGGTCCTCGGCGCGGCCCTCGCGCACGCCATCTGGAACGCGATGATCAAGTCGAGCCGCGACGTGCTGCTCGACATGACGCTGGTGGTGTTCTTCGCCGGCGCGGTCACCGCGCCGTTCATGATGGTGGTCGAGATTCCGGTGGCGGCGGCCTGGCCCTACATCATCGCCTCGATGGCGCTCCACCTGCTCTACTACATCGCGCTGGTCGGCGCGTACCGCGCCGGCGACCTGTCGCACGGCTATCCGATCATGCGCGGCATCGCGCCGCTCATCGTCAGCGTGAGCGCGCTCGCCTGGCTGGGTGAGGCGCCAACGCCGGCGATCTGGGCCGGCGTGCTGCTCATCTGCGGCGGGGTGCTGTCGCTTGGCCTCGTCGGCTTCCGCTGGGCCGAGTCGCGCGTCGCCCTCGGCTGGGCGCTCGCCAACGCGGTGATCATCGCTTCGTACACGCTGGTGGACGCCGCCGGCGTGCGCGCGGCGGGCAAGGCGGAGACCTACGTGGTCTGGCTTTTCACGCTCGACGCTTTGCCCTTCTCGCTTCTCATTCTATGGTGGAAGCGGCAAGAGCTGGTCCCGTATGCGCGGCAGTTCTGGCTGCGCGGGGTGATCGGCGGCGCGCTTTCCGCCGGCGCGTACGGCGTGGTGCTCTGGGCGATGACGCGCGCGCCGGTCGCGGCGGTGGCCGCCCTGCGCGAGACCTCGGTGATCTTCGCGGCCCTGATCGGCGCGTGGCTGCTGAAGGAAGGCCATCTCGCGCGCCGCGTCGCGGGCGCGGTGACGGTCGCGGCCGGCGTCATCGCGCTCAAAATCTGAACGCCGAAATCCTCATCGTCGGTGGCGGCATCGTCGGCGCGAGCGTCGCCTACCACCTCGCCAAGCTCGGCCGGACCGACATCCTGCTCGTCGAGCAGGGACGGCTCACCTGCGGCACGACGTGGCACGCCGCGGGACTGGTCGGGCAGATGCGGCCGAACCGCTCGATGACGCGCATGAGCCAGTACGGCATCCAGCTCTATTCGACGCTCGAGCAGGAGACCGGCCTCGCCACCGGCTGGAGGCAGTGCGGCAGCGTGAACGTCGCGCGCACGCGCGAGCGCTGGATCGTGTTCCAGCGCCAGGCGGCGATGGCGCGCAGCTTCGGCATCGAGGTCGATCTCCTCACGCCGCGCCAGGCGCTCGAAAAGTACCCCATCCTGCGCGTCGACGATCTGCAAGGCGCACTCTGGTTTCCCGCCGACGGCAAAGCGAACCCCGCCGACCTCGCAATGAGCCTCGCCAAGGGGGCGCGGAACCTGGGCGTGCAGATCCGGGAAGGGGTTCGCGTGACTGCAGTCCATAGCCGCAATGGCGCAGTCAGCGGCGTCTCCACGTCCGAGGGTGACATCCAGTGCGCGATCCTGGTCAACTGCGCTGGGCAGTGGGCGCGGGCGTTCGGCGCGCAAAGCGGCGTCAACGTTCCACTGCATTCGGCCGAGCACTTCTACATCGTGACCGAGCCGATCGCGGGCGTGCACCCGATGCTGCCGGTGATGCGCGACCCCGACGGCTTCATCTACTTCAAGGAGGAGGTCGGCGGCCTGGTGATGGGCGGATTCGAGCCGGTCGCCAAGCCCTGGGGCATGGAGGGCATTCCGGACAGGTTCGAGTTCCAGCTCCTGCCCGAAGACTGGGACCAGTTCCAGCCGTTGATGGAGGCGGCGATCCACCGCGTGCCGGCGCTCGAGACCGCGGGCGTGAAAATGCTGCTGAACGGGCCGGAAAGCTTCACCCCGGACGGCAACTTCATCCTGGGCGAGTCGCCCGAGCTGCGCAACTACTTCGTGGCGGCGGGCTTCAATTCCGCCGGCATCGCCAACGCCGGCGGCGCCGGCAAGCTGCTTGCCGAATGGATCGCGGGCGGCGAGGCGCCGATGGACCTGTTCGAAATCGACATCCGGCGCTTCGGCGCTTTCGCGGCCGACGCGAAATGGCTCAGAGAGCGCACGGTCGAGACGCTCGGCCTGCATTACGCGATGCGCTGGCCGCGCCAGGAGCTCGAATCTGGGCGTCCGCTTCGCGTCTCCCCATTGTATGAACGGCTAAAGGCCAAAGGTGCGCAATTCGGCTCCAAGTTCGGCTGGGAGCGGGCGAACTACTTCGGGCCGAAGGTCGAGTACACGCTCGGCCGGCCGAACTGGCTCGAGGCATGCATTGCCGAGCAGCGTGCGGTGCGCGAGGCGGTCGGCATCTTCGATCAGACCTCCTTCGGCAAGCTGCGCGTGCGCGGGCGCGATGCAGCGGCGCTGCTCGACCGGACGTGTGCCAATCGCATCGGCGAGGTTACGTACACGCCGATGCTCAACCGCAAGGGCGGCTACGAGAGCGACGTCACGGTCCAGCGCTGGGCGCAGGATGATTTCCTCATCGTCACCGGCTCCGCGCAGCCGGTGCGCGACCGTGCGTGGCTTGTCAGGAACAGGAACACCGACGAGGACGCGAGCGTCGACGACGTGACCGCGGAATGGTCGGTGATCTCGATCCTCGGGCCGAAGGCCCCGCTGCTCCTTGCGAGAGTGAGACCCCGGCCCGGCACGGTGCGCACGGTGCGCGCCTCCTATGTGGGAGGCGCCGGATTCGAGATCTACGTGCCGATCGAGCACGCGGCCGAGCTCTACGACCGGCTGTGCGAGGCCGGGCGCGAGTTCGGCATGAAGGATTGCGGCTATTACGCGCTCGACGCGCTGCGCATCGAAGCCGGGCGGCGCGCGTTCGGAGCGGAGCTGTCGCCCGACTGCACGCCTTACGAGGCGGGGCTCGCCTTCGCGGTTCGACCGGAGAGACGACAGGTACCTGTCCGTCTTTCAAAGCGGCTATTGCTGTTCACCTTCCCCGCAACCGAGCTCTTCGCCTGGGGCGGCGAGCCGATCCTGCGTAACGGAAAACCGGTGGGCGAGCTTTCTTCCGTCGGCTACAGCGCGGCGCTCGGCTGCATGGTCGCCATGGGCTTCGTCCATTCCGAGGACATCGGCGGCAGCTACGAGATCGAGGTCTCCGGCACCCGGGTGCCCGCGAAGGCGTCGCTCAAGGCACCGTGGCGCGATTGAAGTAGTCGAGCGCCACCAGCGCCGCGTCGACCGTCATTTCCTCGGTCTCGGCTGCGAGCTGCCGCGCTTCGGCCAGCGTCGCGAGCCTCACCTCGGCGACTTCGCCGTCCTGGTTCCTGGGCGTGAAGTCCCGCGGCAGCCCGAGGTCGTAGACGTGGATAACTTCGCACTGCACGCCTTCGGGCACCTCGCGCAGGAGCTGCAGCGTGCCGCCCCGGGTCGCGGTGCGCGCGAGCTCGGCGCCGATACCGGCTTCCTCCCACGCCTCTTTCACGAGGACCTCCTCGATCGACAAGCCCGAGGTCAGGCCGCCGCCGACGAGGTTATCGAGCATGCCGGGATCGGTCGGCTTGCTTTGCGAGCGCCGCGCGAGCCACATGCTCTCGCCGCCGACCAGGCCGTTGACATGCACCGCCTGGGTCGCGAAGCCGAACGGGCGCGCGGCGGCGCGTTCGATGTCGAAGAGATCGGCGATCCGGTAGCGCTCGTGGCGCCAGCCCGGGATGAAGCCTTCTTCGGCGAGCCGTTCCACCACCGGCGCAAGGGCCTGCGCATCGATCAGCTTGACCTGCTCCGGGGTGGCCTTGAACACCTTGGGCCAGGCGCCCAGCCGGGCCGCGAGCTCGGGGCGCAGCCAGCCGATGCGGTTGCGCCCGGCGACCAGCGGGACGAAGAGCTCGGGCCGGAAGCGGATGCGGCGCGCCACGCTCGGCGGCAGGGACTTCACCAATTCATTTTAAGTGTTGTATAGTCGCCACCATGCAACAGGCGCTTTTCGCTCTCCTCTCGCTCGCGCTCCTCGCGCTGGGCGGCCTGCTGCTGCGCCCCGCGCGCTAAATACTCCTGCCTACAATCCGTGCTGTGACGATGGCCTGAAAAACGGCCAAGGACTCTTTCCATGAGCCAAGACAACTTGATCATCTTCGACACCACCATGCGCGACGGCGAGCAGAGCCCCGGCGCGTCGATGACGCGCGACGAGAAGCTGCGCATCGCGCGCGCCCTGGAGCGCATGAGGGTCGACGTGATCGAGGCAGGCTTTCCGGCCTCGTCCAACGGCGACTTCGAGGCGGTGCGCGCGATCGCCAACGTGGTGAAGGACTCCACCGTGTGCGGCCTGTGCCGCGCGAACGACCGCGACATCCAGCGCGGCATCGACGCGCTGAAGGGCGCCGCGCGCTGGCGCATCCATACCTTCATCGCCACCAGCCCGCTGCACATGGAAAAAAAGCTGCGCATGACGCCCGAGCAGGTGCTCGAGCAGGCGAAGCTTTCGGTGCGCTTTGCGCGCAACGCCTGCCCCGACGTCGAGTTCTCCCCCGAGGACGGCTCGCGCTCGGAGCTCGACTTCCTCTGCCGGGTGCTCGAGGCAGCGATCAAGGAGGGCGCCACCACGATCAACATTCCGGATACCGTGGGCTACGCGGTGCCGCAGCAATTTGGGGAACTCATAAGAAAAATAAGGGAAAGAGTTCCGAACTCGGATAGGGCGGTGTGGAGCGTTCACTGCCACAACGACCTCGGCATGGCGGTCGCCAACTCGCTCGCCGCGGTGCAGATCGGCGGCGCGCGCCAGATCGAGTGCACGATCAACGGCCTCGGCGAGCGCGCGGGCAACACGTCCCTCGAGGAAGTGGTCATGGCGGTCCGCACCCGGAGCGATTTCTTTGGACTGGAGACGCGGATCGATACCACCCACATCGTGCCCACGTCGCGCCTGGTGTCGCAGATCACCGGCTTCGTGGTGCAGCCGAACAAGGCGGTGGTCGGCGCCAACGCGTTCGCCCACGCCTCGGGCATCCACCAGGACGGCGTGCTCAAGGCGCGCCAGACCTACGAGATCATGCGCGCGGAGGACGTGGGCTGGAGTACCAACAAGATCGTGCTCGGCAAGCTCTCCGGCCGCAACGCGTTCAAGCAGCGCTTGAAGGAGCTCGGCATCGAGCTCGAGAGCGAGGACGGCTACAACAAGGCATTCCAGCGCTTCAAAGACCTCGCCGACAAGAAGGCCGACATCTTCGACGAGGACCTGCAGGCGCTGGTGGCGCAGGAAGCCGGGCGCTCGAGCGAAGAGCACTGGAAGCTCGTCACGATGAGCCAGGCGAGCGGCATGGGCGAAAGGCCTTTTGCAAAAGTCACTTTGATGGAAGCTGGAAGTGAGAAAAAATCCGAATCCCAGGGCGACGGACCGGTCGACGCCACCTTCAAGGCGATCGAGAGCCTGGCGAAGAGCGGCGCCGAGCTGCTGCTCTATTCGGTCAATGCGGTGACCACCGGCACCGAGTCGCAGGGCGAGGTCACGGTGCGCCTCTCGAAGGGCGGCCGCATCGTGAATGGCGTCGGCGCCGACACCGACATCGTGGTCGCCTCGGCCAAGGCCTACATCAGCGCGCTGAACAAGCTCGAAAGCAAGGTGGAGCGGCTGAATCCGCAGCACCAGCTGTAGCATCACAAGAAAAGGGAGGCATGCATGGCGACCGAACAGCGCGGCGAGCTGCACCGGCGACTGAACCGCTTCTCGGAGGTCGTCGGCAGCCTGCTGGTGGACGGCTTCCACTACCTCGCGCTGTTCGCGATCGGCGGCGCGATCGTGTGGTCGGCGGTCTTCGCCTTCATCGGCATGGTGGGCAAGGGCCACGCCTCGATCGAGGACATCCTGCTGCTCTTCATCTACCTCGAGCTCGGCGCGATGGTGGGGATCTACTTCAAGACCAACCACATGCCGGTGCGCTTCCTGATCTACGTCGCGATCACCGCGCTCACCCGCCTGATGATCGGCGACATCCAGGCGCACCATCGCGCGGACTGGGGCGTCGTCATGGTGTCGGGCGCGATCCTGCTGCTGGCATTCGCCAACCTGGTGGTCCGCTACGGGTCCGCCCGCTTTCCGTCCGCGTCGACCGACGATCGCCGCTAGGGCGGCTTTGGGAGCAAAATGAAGGCGCTCGATGGGGGTGGACATGGTTCGCCAGGGGATACTTGCGCTCGCGCTTCTCGCGGCGCTGCCAGCGGCCGCGCAGATGTACAAGTGCGTCGACGAGCGCGGGGTCACGCACTACTCGGACAAGCCGCGCCCGGGATGCAAGGGCGGTGAGGTCGACATCCGGCCGATTCCGCCTATTTCGGGCAGCATTGCCCCCGGCAATCGCGACCTGGCCAAGCAAGAAGCTGAGTTCAGCCGCCGCCAGATCGAGCGCGAGGAGACCGAGGCGAAGGCAAAGGAGGCGCGCGAGGAGCGCTGCGCGCGGCTGCGGCAGGAACAGAACTGGCTTTCCTTTGCCGGGCCCCTCTCGCACACTGATGCGCAGGGGAGGCGCGACTACATCGACGACGCGACGCGCGACGCACGCATGGCGAAGGTAAAGGAACAGCTCCGGCTCTGCCCTTGATGCGTCGCTCGTGGCTGTTCGTTCCCGGCGCCGACCCGGCCGCGCACGCGGCCGCTGCGCGCAGCGGCGCCGACGTGATCGTGCTCGAGCTGGAGGACTTCACGCCGCCGAAACTGCGCCCGCGCGCGCGCGAGCTCTCGCGCGAGGTGTTCGACCGCTGGCGCACGGCCGGCGCGGCCGCCGCCGTGCGCATCAACCCACTCGAGACCTGCGGCAACGAGGATCTGCTCGGCGTGCTCGCCGGCCGGCCCGACATCATCATGATGTCCAAAGTGGTATCCGTGCAGCAGGTCGTCGCGCTCGAGAAAGCCACCGGCGGCGCGGTCGAGCTGGTGCCCAACGTGGAAACCGCGGCCGGGTTGCTCAATGCCTTCGAGATTGGAAAGGCGAGCCCGCGCGTGAGCGCGCTGCTGCTGGCGAGCGAGGACATGGTCGCCGACCTCGGCACCGCGCGCAGCCGCAAGGGCGAGGAGCTCGCTTACGTGCGCGCTCGCTTCCTCGTCGAGTGCCGCGCGGCGGGCGTCGAGGCCATCGATTGCCCGTACACCTTCAGCGACGTGAAGGGCGCCATGGCCGACGCGCGCTACGCCAGGCGCCTGGGCTACCGGATGAAAAGCCTGGTCGATCCTGCGCACGCGCGGGCGATCAACGCAGCGTTCACACCGAGCAAGGCCGAGCTTGCCCGGGCGAAAAAAATCGTCGTCGCGTTCGAGAAGGCGCGCGCCGCGGGCAAGGACCGCGCGAAGGTCGGCGGCGCGCTGATCGAGGTGCCGATCTACGCCGCGGCCAAGCGGCTGCTCGGCGAGGGCTAGCGGAACTCGGCCTTAATGCCGTGGCTCGCTTCGATCGCCCGGTTGCACAGCTCGTAGTCGGTGGCGGTGGGCGTGCGCTGCTTGCCGCCGGAGAACATGAGGTCGCCCGGGTCGCTCGAGTGCCGCACGCCGACCACGTGGCCGAATTCGTGGGCGATCGCGCGCTGCAGCCGCCACGCGGGCACCGAGATGTCGCGGTTGAGCGAAACGCCGATCCCCGTGCCCGCCATCGCGATCGCGTGCTCGCGCGCCAGCGCCTCCGAGTCACCCGGAAGCGACAGGCTGTTGTCCCAGGTCGACCAGTAGACCTGGTAGTCGGCGCGGTTGCGTTGCCATGCCGCCGCGTCGGCGGGGCATACTCCGAGGTACTGGTAATGGATGTTGCAGCCCGTGTTCCACAGCGCAAGGGACTCGCGGATCGCCGACTCCATTTCGCGCAGCGACACGTCGGCGCGCGCATTCCTGGGGTCATAGCAGACCGTCAGCGTCGGCGCGTTCGGCGATTTGCGAAACACGGCGGGGCGAACATTTCGCTCGAAAGACGGCGCCGCGTTCGGTGGTGGCGGTTTCTGAGCGGGCGAGGGCACCACGGAGATCGAACCCCTGACGGCGCCGTGCGGTTTGGCGCCGAGCGATTCGCAGCTGCTGTCGGTATAGATGACGCGCCCTTCGGCGCTGACACAACGGTTCATCGCCGCGGCCGGGAGCGCATATGCGGCGAGCGCTACGCCCGCGGCGCAGATGTGCGCTTTCACCGTCCGCTCCATCGCACATACGCCACCGCGGCGCAGAAATACGTGAGGCTCAGCACGACCTCCACGATAGCCAGTTTCTGGGATGCGCCGCTATCGCTCCAGGCGCGGGTTACGCCTTCGGCGAAGTAGGCGAGGATGAGCATGCTCGACCACTGGTAGGTGTAAGGCCTGCCTCGCCAGATTCCGCCGAGCGGCAATGCCAGGGCCAGCGCCTTCAGCGCCAGGAGCGTCCCACCGGGCCGTAACGGGGCCAGCCACAGTTCCCACGCGACGCAAAGCCCGATAAGCGCCGTCAGGCTGCCGAGCGCGACGAGCCTCAGCCCGTTGAGCACGAGTACTCGAAGTCGAGCACGCGCCCGCGCGACAAGGTCACGCGGATCGAATCCTTCTCGCCGTTGAACTCGAGCTCGCCTTCGCTCGGCAGCGCCTTGGGCTGCAGCCCCTTGAGCGCGGTGCGCGCCGAAGTCCCGACGCGCAGCGGCCCGGCGATCTTCCAGCTCGGCGCGCTCACCACGGCGCGCGAAACCACGTAGTGGCCCGGCTTGTCCGGGCTCGTCAGCACGACGAGCTCGAGGCCGTTGAAGCGCAACTCGCGCTGCACGGCGCTGTCTTCGGTCTTCACGACTCGCTCGCGCCGCAGGTGACCCATGGTGCGCAGCGCCTTGTACGAGTTGGGCAGCTTGAGGCGGTAAGGCCCGCTTGTGCAGCTCGGCTCCGAGCTCTTGTTCTGCGCCTGGCTGGGGTGCGGCGCCGTTGCGATCACCGTGAGAAGCAGAAGCCGTGCGAGCTTCATTGACGCAACTGGAGCGCGAGCTCCGCCAGGCGTTTGCCTTGCGCGATGCAGAGCGTGCGCTCGGCATCGGTAATGGGCTGGTCGTCGGCGACGCCGGCGAAGTGGCTTGCGCCATACGGCGTGCCGCCGGCGCGCGTCGCGTTCATTTCCGGCAGCGTGTAGGGCAGTCCCATGACCAGCATGCCGTGATGAAGGAGCGGCAGCATCATCGAGACGAGGGTGGTCTCCTGTCCGCCGTGCAGGCTCGCGGTGGACGTGAAGACGCACGCGGGCTTGCCGGCGAGCGCGCCGCGCTGCCACAGGAGCGAAGTGCCGTCGAGGAAGGCCTTGAGCGGCGCGGCCATGTTGCCGAAGCGCGTCGGGCTGCCGAGCGCGAGGCCGGCGCATTCTTCGAGATCCCGCAGCTCGGCGTAGGGCGGGCCTTCTTCGGCGGCGGACTTTTCATTCGAGATCCTGGGAACCGTGCGCACGCGCGCGGCAGCGCCCGGAACGCGCTCGATGCCGGAGGCGACGAGCTCCGCCATGCGCTTCACGGAGCCGCCGACGCTGTAGTAGAGGACGAGGAGCTCGGCCATCGCTATATCATTAAGGATAATGGAGAAGAACATCTGGCGCGGCTATTACGATTTCGGCCTCGCCGTGTTCTGGCGCTTCTACGAGGAACGCGCGCTGCAGACCGCCGGCAGCCTCACCTACACCACGCTGCTCTCGCTCGTGCCGCTGTTCACCGTGGCGCTCGCGATCTCGACCGCATTCCCGGTGTTCGACCAGACCATGGGCCAGCTGCAGGAGTTCGTGCTGGAGACCTTCCTGCCCGACGCGCAGGGCATCGATACCATCGCGGAACAGATCACCTCGTTTACACAGAACGCCGGCCGCCTGACCGCGATCGGCATGGGGGTGTTCCTGGTGACCGCGGTGATGCTGATGACCACGATCGACGTGTCCCTCAACCGCCTGTTTCGGGTGCAGCGCCAGCGGCCGATGCTGCAGCAGGTGCTGATGTACTGGGCGGTGATCACGCTCGGGCCGGTGCTGATCGGCGGCAGCCTGTCGATGACTTCGTTCGCGGTCGGCGCGTCGTTCGGGTGGCTCCACCTCGGCTATGTCGGCAACTGGGTGCTTGGCGTGCTGCCTTTCGTCTTTACTTGTCTCGCGCTGACGCTGCTCTACGGCGTGGTGCCGTACCGCGCGGTCAAGCCGCGCGATGCGCTGGTCGGCGGCATCATCGCCGGTATCGCGTTCGAGCTCGCGAAGCGCGGCTTTGCCGTCTATCTCACCCGCTTCCCGACCTATACCCTGATCTACGGCGCGTTCGCGACAATTCCGATCTTCCTCGTCTGGCTCTACATGTCCTGGGTGGTGGTGCTCGCTGGCGCGACGCTCACCGCGATGCTACCGGCGTACCGCTTCGCCGAAGGCCGGCTGATTCCCGGGCGCGATTTCATGGACGCGCTCAACGTGCTCTCGGTGCTGGCGCGCGTGCAGGAAAAGGGTGGGGCGATGCGCCTGTCGCAGATCAGCAACCAGGTGCGCACCATGCCGCACCGCTGCGAGGCGGCGCTCGAGCGCGCGGCGCGGCTCGGCTGGACCGCACGCACCGACAAGGATAGCTGGGTGCTGACGCGCGATGCCGAAGCGCTGCGCGTGGCCGATGTCTACCGCGCGTTCGCGTTCGACGCGGACACCTGGGGCATTACCGAGGGGGATCTCAAGCTCAGCCTGCGCGACTACGCCACGAGGGACAAGAAATGATTTCCATCCCGCGCGCCGAGCGCTTGATCGTCGCGCTCGACGTACCGAGCGCAGCCGAGGCGCGCGCGCTCGCCGAGCGGCTCGGCGACGCGGTGCGCTTCTACAAGATCGGGCTCGAGCTCTTCACCGCCGAGGGCTACTTCGAGCTCCTCGCCTGGCTCACGGCGCGGGGCTGCAAGGTGTTCGCCGACCTCAAGCTCTACGACATCCCGGAAACCGTGCGCCGCGCGGTCGCCAACCTGCGCGGCGGCGGCGCCGCTTTCCTCACCGTGCACGGCCACCGCTCGGTGATGGAGGCGGCGGCGCGCGAGAAGGGCGCGATGAAGATTCTGGCGGTCACCGTGCTGACCAGCTTCGACCAGCGCGATCTGCAGGAATTCGAAACCAGGAAAACCGTCGAGGACCTGGTGCTTTCGCGCGCGCGCGGCGCGGCGGAGAGCGGCTGCGACGGCGTGATCGCCTCGGGGCTCGAGGCGAAAGCGCTCAAGGCCGAATTCCAGCAACGCCTGCTGGTCGTCACCCCCGGCATCCGACCGGCCGCGGGCGGCGGCGACGACCAGAAGCGCACCGTCGACGTGGCGCAAGCCTTCGCGTACGGCGCGGACTACATCGTGGTGGGGCGGCCGATTCGCGACGCGAAAGACCCGCGCGCGGCAGCCGAAAACATCCAGCGCACCATCGCCTCGGTTTTTACTGAATAAGCTTTTCCAGCAGGCGATGCAGATGCTCGTGATGCGGCAGCATCACGCCCTGGAACAGGGTGTCGCCGCCGCGCCGGACCAGGATGGTGGGGAAGTTCTCGACCTCGATGTCCTCGATCGCCTCGGCGTCATCCTCGATGTCGACCCAGCGGAACTCGGCGCGCGGGAAGCGCTCGGCCATGGCGAGAAACCCTGTGCGGTAGGCGACGCAGGTGTCGCACCACGCGGCGCAAAGGCAGGCGACCAGATATTCGCGATTAGACTCCATGCGTGGCCGATTCTATTCACGCCCTGACCGGAATGGCAGGGCTGCTCGCGCTCGCCTGGCTGTTGAGCGAGAACCGGCGCTTGATTCCCTGGCGCGCAGTCGCAACCGGCATTGCGCTGCTTTTCCTGCTGGCAGCGGTTTTCCTCAAGGTGCCGCTGGTCAAGGACGCGTTCCTCAAGCTGAACGACGTGCTGATCGTGCTCGAGCGCGCGACGCAGGCGGGCACCAGCCTGGTGTTCGGCTATCTCGGCGGCGGCGATGCGCCGTTCACGGTCTCGAACCCGGCGTCCAATTTCGTGCTCGCGTTCCGGGCGCTGCCGCTGGTGCTCGTGATCAGCGCGCTCTCGGCGCTGCTCTTCTACTGGCGCGTGCTGCCTGCGATCGTGCGCGCGCTCTCGTTCGTGCTGGAGAAGGCGATGCGCGTGGGCGGCGTGGTCGGCCTCTCGGCCGCGGCCAACGTGTTCGTCGGCATGGTCGAGGCGCCGCTTTTCGTGCGCCCGTATCTGGCGCGCGTGTCGCGCGGCGAGCTCTTCGCCATCATGGCGGGCGGCATGGCGTCGATCGCCGGCACCGTGCTCTTCCTCTACGGCAGCATCCTCGGCCGCACGCAGCCCGACGCGGTCGCGCATCTCCTGATCGCCTCGATTCTGTCTGCGCCGGCCGCGCTCGTGATCGCGTTCCTGATGGTGCCGCCGGAGACCACCACCGGCTCCCGGATCGTTCTTGAGTCGGAAGCGACCGGCAGCATGGACGCGCTGACGCGCGGCACGCTGGAAGGCGCCCAGCTGCTGCTGAACATCGTCGCGATGCTGGTCGTGTTCGTGGCGCTGGTGGCGCTCGTCAACCTCGTGATCGCGCCCTACACGCTGCAGGGCGCGCTCGGCTGGCTGCTTGCGCCGCTGGCGTGGCTCGCAGGGATCCCGTGGAGCGAGGCGCGCGCCGCCGGCGCGCTCCTCGGCACGAAGACCGTAATTAACGAGTTCGTGGCCTACCTGGAGCTTGCGCAGCTGGGCGATCTGTCGGAGCGAAGCCGCGTGCTGATGACCTATGCGCTTTGCGGCTTCGCGAACCTCGGCAGCCTCGGGATTATGATCGGCGGCCTCGGCACGATGTCGCCGGAACGCCGCGGGGAAGTAGTGGACCTCGGGATAAGGTCGATCGTTGCCGGCACGCTCGCGACTTGTCTAACCGCGGCCGCCGTCGCCGTCATCTTGTAGTTGGCTCACTACAGCAGGTTCATGCGTTTGGGGATAGTCGCCCCGTCGGGCTGGGCAATAGCATCATTTCGAAATGAAGCCCGAGGTTGCCGAGAAGCTGAGCGAAGCGCGCGATTTCTACGCGCTGACCAAGGCCGTGCTTTCGATGTGCGAGCCGTTCGGCCCGGTGCACGCCTTCCGGCTGACCCACAACCGCGGCGCGGCGCGCGTCGCGTGCATTATCGAGCTCGAATCGCCGAAGCAGCAGCCGGCCCTGGCGCGTGCGCTCGGCGCGAGAACACTGAACGGCGCGGCCTGCCTGGAAATCCCGGTCGACAAGGACTTCAAAGCGACGATCGCGGCGACCTGACGCCGTGCGTCTGTAGGCAGACGGCCCCGGCACCCCTACCGGGGTCTTTTTCTTGACCAAGCGCCATGCGCGTGCTCTTCGTAACCCCCGAATGCGCGCCGCTCGCCAAGGCGGGCGGGCTCGGCGACGTCAGCGCTGCTTTGCCGGTGGCATTGCGGGCGCTCGGCGTAAAGGTGGACATCCTGCTGCCTGGGTATCCGGAAGCTCTGCGACAGACGCACGGCGCGACTGAGGTCGCGAGGGCCAGCGAGCTTGGCTTCGAGCACCGGGTGCTGAGACGAGATTCGCTTCTTCTGCTGGATTGCGCGCCGCTCTACCAGCGCGAAGGCAGCCCTTACCAGGATCCGGGCGGGCAGGACTGGCCCGACAACGCGCTGCGCTTCGGGCTGCTATCGAAGGCGGCGGCGCGGCTCGCGGCGGATTACGACGTCGTGCATTGCAACGACTGGCCGACGGCGTTGACTCCAATGCTGTGCGGCAAGCCCAGTCTGCTCACGATTCACAATCTCGCGTTCCAGGGGAACTTCGAGCCAGCCTGGATCGCGCGCCTCGGTTTGCCGCAGGAGCTGCTCTCGATCGACAAGCTCGAGTTCCACGGCCGGATGTCCTTCCTGAAGGGCGGCCTGATGCACGCCGCCGCGCTCAACACCGTAAGCCCGACCTACGCGCGCGAGATCCAGGCCGCCGAGCTTGGCTGCGGGCTCGACGGGGTGCTGCGCATGCGCAGCGCCGCGCTGAGCGGAATCCTGAACGGTATCGACACCGAGGTGTGGGACCCGGCGAACGATCCGCACCTTGCGGAGCGCTATGACGTTTCGTGCCTCGAACAGAAGGCTTTGAACAAGCAAGCGTTGCAGCGTCGTCTGAATCTCGACGTTACGGAGCAATTGCCGCTGCTCGGCTTCGTCGGCAGGCTTACCGAGCAGAAAGGCGCGGATCTCATCGCCGCCGCAGCGGCCGAGCTCGCGGCGCTGCCGGCGCAGCTCGCGCTGCTCGGACGGGGCGCGCGCGAGCTCGAGGGCGCCCTCGCCGCGGTCGCCGCGCGCCATCCCGGGCGCGTGGCGGTAGCGAACGGCTTCGACGAGGAGCTCGCGCACCTGATCGAAGGCGGCGCGGACATGTTCCTGATGCCGTCGCGCTTCGAGCCCTGCGGGCTCAATCAGATGTACAGCCAGCGCTATGGAACTCCGCCAGTGGCGCGCGCCACTGGGGGGTTGGTGGATACGATCGAAGACGGCGCGACCGGATTCCTATTCGAACGCGCGGAGCCCGGGGCGCTTGCCGCCGCGGTGCGCAGAGCCGTGGCGGCGTGGCGCGAGCCGAGCCGCTGGCGCGCGCTTCAGCGCGCCGGAATGGGCCGCGATTTCAGCTGGCGGGAAGCCGCTCGCCAGTACGCTCGACTCTACTCGGGGCTTGCCAGGGCGCCGGCCTCGTGACCGGCTGGATCCGGGCGAGGAGCGCGGCGTCGAGCTCGCCGCGGATCGGCCAGCGGCGGTTGTGGAGGTTGAAGCGCGGCGCGGCGCCCATGGTGTCCTGCTGGGCCGCGGCGAGCGCGGCGAGCGTGCCGACGTCGCGCCAGTAGGCGGGCTCTTCGTGCTCCAGCACGCCGGGAACGAGGTTCTCGGCGAAATCATACGCGTAGACGCGGTGCGTGGCGCAGAGGCGCGGAAGCAGGTCGCGCCCGAAGTCGGTCTCGCCGGCGCGGCGCGCCTCGAGCAGCGCCTGCTCGAGGACGTCGGGATCGAACAGATAGTTGCCCATCGAGGCGTACGCGCGCGTGGGATCTTTGGGAAGCGGCGTCGGGTGCTTGGGTTTCTCGCGGAAGTCGGTCACCCGGCCCTCCGGCGCGGTACCGACGATGCCGAAGCTGGATGCCTGGCGCAGCGGCACCGCGACCGCCGACACCGTGACGTCGGCGCGGCGCTCGCGGTGGAACGCGACCATCTGTCGTACGTCCATGCGGTACACGTGGTCCGCGGCGAAGACCGCGACGACGTCGGGCGAATGCGAGTGGAGCAGGTCGAGGGACTGGTACACCGCGTCCGCCGTACCCTTGAACTGCCCGCCCAGGGTATTCGAGCGCGGCAGCAGGACCTTGATCGAGCCTTCGCCGTCGGCGAACCACGGCGACCATGCGGTAGAGATATGTTTTATCAGCGAGTCCGGCTTGTACTGCGCGAGCACGTAGACGGTCGAGATGCGCGAATTGAGCAGGTTGCTGAGCACGAAATCCACGAGGCGGTAGCCGCTCGCAAACGGCACCGCGGGCTTGGCATGTTCGGCGGTGAGCGGATAGAGCCGCGTGCCTTCGCCGCCTGCCAGAACCATCGCCACGATATTCACGCTGATGGACCTTTCTTCGTCACGAGTGTTGTTTCTTGGATGAGGCGAGATGATATTGACCGGTAGCTAAAGCCACTATCGGCTGGACGTGTATCTCGATGTAGTCAGCGCGAGATCAGGTGTAGTCGGCGTTCGACAGGAAATTCCGGAGCCCGCGATAGTGCGGACTCGCCGGTCGTCCTAGCATTTGTCCGCCTGCCCAATCCCAACAAGATCCTGACAACTGCATTCGTCGCCGCCGGCGCGCTGGCGCTCGCTGCGGCGCCGCCGCACGCGGTGGCGCCGGATCTCGGTCCCGCGTCCATTTGCGTACCGAGCGAAGAGGCGAGCGCCGAGCCCGCCGTCGAGGCGCTCGACGCGACGCAGCAGGCGCTCGCGCATCACCTGTCGCGCCGATTCTTCGTCGCCGGAACCGCCACCGAGCGCATGGTCGTGGCCGCGCACCGCGCCGCGCTCGAGGTCGGGCTCGACCCGCTGCTCGTGCTGGCGGTGATCTCGATCGAGTCGCGGTTCAACCCGATCGCCGAGAGCGTCATGGGGGCCAAGGGGCTGATGCAGATCATTCCCAAGTACCACCGCGACAAGCTGCGCGCGGCGGGCGGGGAGGACATGGTGTTCGACCCGGTCAGCAACATCCACATCGGCACGCGCATCCTTCAGGAGTACGTGCACCGGACCGGCACCCTGGAGGCCGGCCTGCAGCAGTACAACGGCGCCTGGCGCGACAACTCGGCGCAATACGCCCACAAGGTGATGGCGGAACGCCTGCGGCTCGAGCAGCTGCTGCGGGAGCGCAACCTGCCCCTCGCTGTAGCCGTCAGCAATCAGGGCAGCTGAGTGCTGAAAGCGTTCTTCCTTTTTCTGGCGCTTCTGGCGCCCGCCGGGGCTGCCGCGCTGGAGAACCGCGTGAGCAGCTCTGACGCGGCCGAGATCCGCGCCGTAATCCACCGCCAGATCGACGCTTTCCGCCGCGACGATGCCCGCGGCGCCTTCGCGCTGGTCTCGCCGGGGGTGCAGCAGGCGTACGGCACGCCCGAGCGCTTCCTCGACGCGGTGCGCGCGGCCTACCAAGCGGTCTATCGGCCCGCCAGCGTCGCGTTCCTCGATCTCCTGGTCATGGGCGGCGACGTGGTGCAGCCGGTGCAGGTCACCGACCGTGCGGGGTCGGTCTGGGTAGCGTATTACGCGATGCAGCGGCAGAAGGACGGCAGCTGGCGCACCAACGGCTGCCACTTGGTGCAGCCGGCGCGAACGATTTCTGCATAATCCGGGCGCAGTGGATGCGCCCGCACGAGCCCTCGTAGCGCCGCGCGCCGCCTGGCGCGGCCGGCCCTATCCGCTCGGCGCCACCTGGGACGGCGCCGGGGTGAACTTCGCGCTTTTCTCCAAGCACGCCGAGCGCGTAGAGCTCTGCCTTTTCGATCCCCGCGGCCGGCGCGAGATCGAGCGCGTGCCGCTCAGTGAGCGCAGCGACTACGTCTGGCACTGCTACCTGCCTGAGGCGCGCCCGGGGCTCATCTACGGGTACCGCCTGCACGGGCCGCACGATGCCGACCGCGGTCACCGCTTCGACCACAACAAGATCCTGCTCGACCCCTATGCGCGCATGATCCGGCGCGGCCGCTGCCAGGTGGTCGACCCGGCGTTCACCTGGGGCGACGACCGCGCGCCGCGCACGCCCTGGCAAAACACCGTGATCTACGAGCTGCACGTGAAGGGCTTTACGCAGCTCCATCCCGAAGTGCCGCCGCAGCTGCGCGGAACCTACGCCGGCCTCGCCACCGAGCCGGTCATTGCCCACCTGAAGAAGCTCGGCGTCACCGCGGTCGAGCTCCTGCCGATCCACACCATCGTCGACGAGCGGCGCCTCCTGCACCACGGCCTGCGCAACTATTGGGGCTACAACTCGATCGGCTTCTTCGCGCCGGAAATGCGCTATTCGGCGAGCGGCACGCTGGGCGAATTCAAGACGATGGTGAAAACCCTGCACGCCGCGGGCATCGAGGTGATCCTCGACGTGGTCTACAACCATACCGGCGAAGGTGACCATACCGGGCCGACGCTCAGCTTCCGCGGCATCGACAACGCGATCTACTACCGCCTCGATCCGGATCATCCGCGCCGCTACCTCAACCCCACCGGCACGGGGAATAGCCTCAACAGCGCGCACCGCGTGGTGCTTGCGCTCATCATGGACAGCCTGCGCTACTGGGTCGAGGAGATGCACGTCGACGGCTTCCGCTTCGATCTCGCCACGACGCTCGCGCGCAACACGCACGGCGCCTATGACCGCAACGTCGCGTTTCTCGCCGCGGTGCGCCAGGACCCGGTGATCTCGCGCGTGAAGCTCATCGCCGAGCCGTGGGACCTCGGCGAAGGCGGCTACCAGCTCGGCAATTTCCCGCCCGGCTGGGCGGAATGGAACGACAAGTACCGCGACGCGCTGCGCTCGTACTGGCGCGGCGACGAAGGCGTGATCGGCGCGCTCGCCTCGCGCCTCTCGGGCTCGCGCGACCTTTTCGGGCAAAGCGGACGCGCGCCCACCGCGAGCATCAACTTCATCACGACGCACGACGGCTTTACCCTCCAGGACCTGGTGAGCTACGAGAAAAAGCGCAACGAGGCCAACCACGAGGGCAACCGCGACGGCTCCGACAACAACCGCAGCTGGAACTGCGGCGAGGAAGGGCCCAGCGAAAACCGGGAAGTCGTTGACCTCAGAAAGAAGCAGAAGCGGAACCTGCTCGCGACGCTACTTTTCTCGCAAGGCGTGCCGCTCCTCACCGCCGGCGACGAGCTCGGCCGCACGCAGCACGGGAACAACAACGCCTACTGCCACGACAGCGAACTGTCGTGGATCGACTGGGAGCATGCGGACCAGCAATTGCTGTCCTTCGCGCACACGGTGCTCGGGCTGAGGAAAAAGCATCCGCTTTTCCGCCGGCGTACCTACCCCAAGCCCGAGGACACGACCTGGCTCGCGCCCGAGGGCCGCGAGATGGCGGAAAGCGACTGGAAGCTGCCGTTCGCGCGCTGCTTCGGCATGCTGATGGTGGGGCGGCGCCTCGCCGAGCGCGACGAGCGCGGCGCGCCGATCGACGACGACGATCTGCTGCTACTGCTGAACGCGCATCACGATGCGATCGCCTTCAGCCTGCCGGAGGCGGCCTGGACGGTGCTGCTCGACACGGCCCGGCCGGGCGCGAGCGTAGAGGGGACGACCTATTCGCTGCAGGCGCGGTCGCTGGCGCTACTGGCTACACCCAGGCGCAGAGACCCAGCTCGAATGGGTGCGTGAGCAGCTCGTTCCGCGGGTAGACGCGGATGCGGTAGTCGAGCCGTCCGGCGAGGCCGGGCTTGAGCTCGACCCTGAAGCGCTGTTCCCCGTCGGCCGCGGGCCCTGCGTCTGCGAGTTCATGGGTATGCTGCACCGGCGTGCCCTCGCGCGCGCCACGGGCGAGCAACAGCTCGACGCAGACGTCGGTCGGCGCGAGGCCGTTCAGCTTGACGCCGACCTCCACCGGGATCGACTCGCCGAACTGGATGCGCGTCTTCGGCATGTCGAGCCGGCGCGCCGACACGCCGGGCCACGACCGCTGGACCTTGGCTTTCCACGCGGCGAGCGCCTTCGCCGGCTCGTAGCCGTTCTGCGCGTACCGATGGCCCTGGCGCGAGGCCGGGATGTAGTACTTGGAGACGTACTCGCCGAGCATGCGCGAGGCGTCGTAGCGCGGCAGGAGCGAAGCCATCGAGCGCTTCGCCATGCGGATCCAGCCCGGCGAGTAGCCGCCCTCGGTCCGATCGTAGTAGAGCGGAATCACGCGGTCCTGCAGGATCTCGTAGAGCGTGCGCGCCTCTTCGCGATCGCGCCGGTGCGGATCGAGATCGGGCGAGGCGGGCTTGATCGCCCAGCCGTTTTCGCCGTCGTAGCCCTCGTCCCACCAGCCGTCGAGGATGGAAAGATTCACCACGCCATTCATGCCTGCCTTCATGCCCGAAGTCCCCGAGGCTTCGAGCGGATGGACCGGGTTGTTGAGCCAGACGTCCACGCCCGAGACCAGGCGACGCGCGATGTGCAGATCGTATCCCTCGAGGAACAGGATGCGCCCGGCGAATTCCTCCTGGCGCGACATGTGCGCGAGCGTGCGGATCAACTCCTGGCCGGGCTCGTCGGCCGGGTGCGCTTTGCCGGCGAAGAGGAACAGCACCTGGCGGGTTTTCTCCGCCAGCAGGCGCCGCAGGTTGTCGAGGTCGTTGAACAGCAGCGTCGCGCGCTTGTAGGTGGCGAAGCGCCGGCCGAAGCCGACGGTGAGCACGTTCGGGTTTGCCGGATCGGCGAACTTGACCAGTCGCTCGAGGTGCGACTCGCTGCCGTGGTTGCGCGTATGCTGCAACGCCATGCGGTAGCGGATCATGTGGAACAGGCGCGCCTTAATGTCCTGGCGCACGCTCCAGAAGATGTGGTCGGGGATGCCGCGGATCTTTTCCCAGATCCCGGGATGGCCGAGGCGGTGCATCCAGCCTACGCCGAGGAAGCGGTCGAGCACCTCGCCCCACTCGGGCGCGAGGAAGGTGGCGACGTGCACGCCGTTCGTCACGTAGCCGACCGGGTTCTCGTCCGGCGCGACGTGCGGCCAGTAATCCTTCAGCAGCCGCGCCGAGACGCCGCCGTGGATGCGCGACACGCCGTTCTGGTAGCGCGAGCCGCGGATCGCGAGCGCCGTCATATTGAAGTCGCCGCCCGCCGGCGGCCGGCCGAGCGCGGCGAGGTTGGTCTCGCCGAAGCTCGCTTTCAGGTAGGGCAGCACCGAGGCTTCCGGGAAGTGATCGTGCCCCGCGGGCACGGGGGTGTGCGTGGTGAACACGGTGTTCGCCGCGACGGCTTCGACCGCAGAGTCGGCGTCGAGCCCTTCCTGCATCAGGCCGCGCACGCGCTCGAGCACGAGGAACGCCGCGTGACCCTCGTTGATGTGCCACACGGTGGGCTTGTGCCCGATCGCGGCGAGCGCGCGCGCGCCGGCCACGCCGAGGATGAACTCCTGCTCCAGGCGAGTGACCCGGTCGCCGCCGTAGAGGCGGTGCGCGATGTTCTGGTCGCGCTCGGTGTTCTCCGGCAGATCGGTGTCGAGCAGGTAGAGCGTGACGTGGCCGACCCTCGCCTGCCAGACCTTCACCAGCACCTTCCGGCCCGGGAGCTCGACCTCGATGCGCAGCTCCGGGCCCGCCTTTCCACCTTCCTCGCGGCGCACCGGTTGGATCGGCAGATCGTCGAAGTCGGAGTCGTGGTACTCGGCGCGCTGGCGCCCCTCGCCGTCGATCGTCTGCACGAAGTAGCCCTGGCGATAGAGCAGGCCGACCGCGACGAACGGCAGCTGGAAGTCGCTTGCCGCCTTGCAGTGGTCGCCGGCGAGGATGCCGAGGCCGCCGGAGTACATGGGCAGGCTCTCGTGCACGCCGAACTCGGCGCAGAAGTACGCCACCAGGTCCTCGGGACGGAAGCCCCCGGAATTCTGCTTGAACGGCGGTTCCGCGTGATAGGCATCGAATGCGGCCAGCACCCGGGTGAGGCTGTCCAGGAACGCCGGATCGGCCGCGGCATCGATCAGGCGCTGCTCGTCGATGCGCTTGAGGAGCGCCTTCGGGCTGTGCCCGACCGCGTCCCACAGCGCGGGGTTCAGCTTCGCGAACAGCGCGCGCGTCGGCCGGTCCCAGCTGTACCAGAGATTACTGGCAAGCTCTTCGAGGCGCGCGAGGCGCTTCGGGACTCGAGGATTGACCTCGAGCGAATAGTGCGTCGGCTGGTTCAGCGGATGCGGCGGCCCGGGCTGCACGAAGCGGCGGATTCTACCGAATCAGGGTTTCGCCCGGTGCGAGACGCACGATATCGTGCAGCGGAAGCGGCGTGTAGCCGGAACGCGACACTTGCGCCACCGAAAGGCGCAGCACGACGGGCGTCTTGCCGCTGTTCGCCGCGATGGCATCGGCCTCGAAGCGCGTCGCGGCGGCATCGACATTGCTCGCGTCGAGCTGGAGCCGGCCGGCGAGTGCGCCGCCGGTCAGCTCGAGGCGCGAGCCGCGCGCTTGCACCGCGTCTCGCACGTGAGAGTTGACGATGCGCACGGTCGAGCGCGTCACTTCCAGCCGGCCGATGCGCGCGTTGGTGATGCGCGCCTGCTGGCAGTTTGCCAGCACCAGCGACTCGAAGTCGCCGGTGAATTCCTGGTCGCGACCGCCGTCGCAGCGCGCGGCGCGGTTGCCGCTCACCGGCGCGGCGGCGAGCGCGTAGGGCGGCGCGGCGAGCTGCCGGCCGTCGAGCTCGTCGAGCACGATCGGATTGAAGCGCTCGGGCGCCTCCAGCATCGGCGCGTGCCCGATGCCCTCCAGCACCACGAGCCGGGCCTGCGGAATCGCCGAGGCGAGTGCCTGTCCGGTGCGCAGCGGCGCGATCCGGTCGTCGGCGCCCCAGATGACCAGCGTGGGCACGGTCATGGCGCGCAGCGACTGGCTGAAATCGTGCTCGACCATGGCGACGGCCGAGATCGCGCTCGGGTCGCCACGCAGGATGCGGTGGCGCACGTCCGCGTTCTCCAGCACGAGGGCCGCGCGCACCGGAAAGTTTTCCATGCGGTTCTGGATTGCGCGCACCACCGGTTCGAACCACGGCGAATCGGCGCCGATGGCGCGCTGCGCCCCGACGCGGGCGAGGAATTCGGTGTACACGGAAAGGTGGAGCACGCCCGCCGCGTCGACCAGCACGAGCCGGCTGACACGCTGCGGGTACGCCGCGGCATAGGCGAGCGCCACCGCGGCGCCCATGGAGTGTCCCACCAGCGCGAAGGGCTGCGGCGCGAGCCCCTGCAGCACCGCATCCAGCACGCGCGCGAAGTTGTCCGGCGAGTAGTGGTGGTTTCCCTTGTCGGAGGTACCGAAGCCCGGCAGGTCGATCGCGACCACGCGATAGCGCTCGGCGAGGGCGGGGATGACTCTTGCCCAGTCGCGCGCCGCCGCCTTGCCCAGGCCGTGCACCAGCACGGCCGTTTCCTTGGCATTGGCGGGTCCCGCCTGGTAGACGGCCACTCGGCCGCCGAAGACCGGGTCTTCGACGTAGCGGGCCACGCCGTTCGGCGCCACGAGCCATTCCGCCGGCGGGGCCGCGTGCGCCGCGCTGGCGAGGACGAGGAGGAAAAAGGCTGCGCGCGTCATATTCCTAAGGCTCATTCTTCTTAGGTAGCGAAGACCACCAGAGTTCCGCCTCGCGCTGGGTCCAGCGGTGCTCGACCGCCAGTGCGTCGAAGGCCTCCACCAGGTCGGCGACGCGCTGCGGGCGGTCCTCGCGGCGCTTCTCCAGGCACGACATCACGACCAGGTCGAGCTCCACCGGCACCTGCGGCGCGAGCGCGCGCACGCGCGGCGGCTCGTCGTTCAGGATCCGGCTGGTGAGCTCGAGGTCGTTGCCGCCTTCGAACAGCCGGCGCCCCGTGAGCATCAGGAAAGCGACCGCGCCGAGCGCGTAGATGTCGACGCGCGCGTCGACGTCCGCCGGGTTGCGCAGGCGCTCGGGCGCCATGTAGAGCGGGGTGCCGAGGATGCGCAGGCTGCGCGTGAGGTCGCGGCTCGGCTTTTCCGCCACCTGCTTGACCAGCCCGAAGTCGAGGATCTTCACGTGGTCGTAGACGCCGCCGTAGCGGCAGACCATGATGTTCTCCGGCTTGATATCGCGATGCACGACGCCCTTGGCGTGCGCCTCGACCAGCGCGGCGCAGACCTGGCGCAGGACGTGAATCACCCGGGGGACCGGCAGCGCGCCGCGCTGGGCGACGATGTCACCCACCGTCAGCCCGTCCAAGTACTCCATCGCATAGTAGAAAAGCCCGTCGCGCGTGCGGCCGAAGTCGAAGATCTCCACCGTGTTCGGGTGCGCGAGGCTCGAAGCCATCTGTACCTCGCGCTGGAAGCGCGCAATCATTTCGTCGGTGGCATGCGCGCGCTTCAGCACTTTCACCGCCGTTGGCCGCTTGAGCAGGTCGTGGCGCGCGAGGTGCACGTCCGCCATGCCGCCTTCCCCGATGCGCTCGATCAGCCGATAGGCGCCCAGCCGGCCGCCGCCGCCGAGCTCGCGCCGCAGCCGGATCACCGAGAACGCCGTGCCGAGCGCGGCGAGCACTGCGATGACCAGCGCGCCGAACACCACGCCGAAGGCGATGCGCAGGTACCGCAGCGGCGCGTACGCCTCCTGCGCCTCGATCTCGAGCGCGACGCCCATGCCGTATTCGGGCAGCCAGCGCGCGGCGCCAAGCACCTCGGCGCCGCGATGGTTGGCGTAGGGCTCGAACGCCACCGCGTGCGGTTCCTTGCCGAAACGACTCTTTTGTCCGTAGCGCTCGGCGCTGAGGACCCTGCCGTTACCGTCGAAGGCGTAGGTCTCGCCGCTCTCGCCCGGGCGCGCGGCCTGGAGGATGGAGGCGAACACCGCGTTCGCGGGTTGCGCGATGGCGAGCGCCGCGATCACGCGGCCGCTCGCGTCGCGCACCGGCGCCGCGACCCACGCGAGCGGCGGCCCCTCGCGCACCCGCGTCGCGCCCGCGACGCGCGCTTCGTCCCGGAACGGGGGCACGAAGCGCGCCTCGCCCTCGAACACCGGTGCGAGCAGCGCGTGAAATTCCGCCCCCGCGGCGAGGCCGCAGTAGGGCGCGAAGCGATTCGCGGCGAAGCGGCCCTCGCGGTCCACGACGTTGAACGTGGCGTCGCCGACGTCGCGCAGGAGCGGCCGGATCGCCGCCTCGAGCCGCACGCGCGGCTCGGGCGCGCAGCGCGGCGCTGCGAGCAGGCGTGCGATTTCCTCGCGCACGCGCGCATCGCGTGCGATGCGCTCGGCGTCCGCGCGCTCTTCCGCGATCCAGACGCGCAACGCGTTGACCTCGGAGTCGAGCAGGCTCTTCATGGTGGCGGCGCGCAGATCGCGCAGCGAGGCTTCGACCTGGCGGTAGGTCCAGGCGCCCAGCAGGACGAGGACCACCGAAAGCGCCAGCACGGCGACGGCCCACGCGGGGACCGAGGTCCGTTGCTGGGGGTGAAGGGTATCTACGGAATCGGGACTGCGGCGAGGAGCTGCGCGCCGACGTCGACGCGGCGCGCGCTGTCGTGCGCGGGACGCAGCCGATGAGTCGCCACCCCGGGCACGATCGCCTGCACGTCCTCCGGAATGACCTTGTCCCGCCCTTCGAGCAGCGCCCAGGCGCGCGCCGAATGCACCAGCGCGAGCGCGGCGCGCGGCGAAAGACCGGTGACGTACTCGGGCGAGCGCCGCGTGTGCTCGACGATCGCCTGCACGTAGTCGATCAGCGCGGGCGCGACGTGGATGCGCTGCACGCCGGCCTGCAGCTCCATCAGCTCGGCCGGCGTCATGCACGGATCGAGCGTCGCGAGCAGGTCGCGCCGGTCGGTGCCCGAAAGCAGCGCCCGCTCGGCGTCGCGGTCGGGATACCCGAGCTCGATGCGCATCATGAAGCGGTCGAGCTGCGATTCGGGCAGCGGGAAGGTGCCGACCTGCTCGGACGGGTTCTGCGTGGCGATCACGAAGAAGGGCGCCGGCAGCTTGCGCGTCTCGCCTTCGGCGGTGACCTGGTGCTCCTCCATCGCCTCGAGCAGCGCCGACTGGGTCTTGGGCGTAGCGCGGTTCACCTCGTCGGCGAGGATCACCTGCGCGAAGATCGGGCCGGGGTGGAACTTGAAGCCGCCCGATTCGCGCTCGTAGATCGACACGCCGAGGATGTCGGCGGGCAGCATGTCGCTCGTGAACTGGATGCGCTGGAACTGCAGGCCGAGCGTGCGCGCGAGCACGTGCGCGAGCGTGGTCTTGCCGACGCCCGGCAGGTCCTCGATCAGCAGGTGGCCGCGCGCGAGCAGGCACGCGAGCGCCAGGCGCACCTGCGTCTCCTTGCCGAGGATGATGCCGCTCGCCGCGCTCACCACGCGATCGATCGGCGAGGACGCGACCTTCGGCTGCTGGAACTCGGCCTTCAGGAGCATGCGGCGATTGTACTCGATGCGTTAAGATGGAATTCGCATGTCCGTTGCATATGTCACCCATGCCGACTGTCTAAAGCACGAGATGGGTGCGCACCATCCCGAGCGACCGGCACGGCTCACGGCGATCGGCGACCAGCTCGCCGCCTCCGGCGTCGGGCAGCATCTGACGAGGTTCGAAGCGCCGCTCGCCACCGACGAGCAGCTCGCCCGCGTGCATCCGCCCGAATACGTGCGCGCGATCCGCGAGGTCGCACCGCGCTCGGGCACCATCCACCTCGACGCGGATACCGCGATGAACTCCTTCACCCTCCAGGCGGCGCTGCGCGCCGCGGGAGCCGCGGTTCTGGCAACGGACCTGGTGTTGTCGAAGAAGCACGATTCGGCGTTCTGCGCGGTGCGCCCGCCCGGCCACCACGCCTGCCGCGCGCGGCCGATGGGCTTCTGCATCTTCAACAACGTGGCGGTCGCCGCGCGCCACGCGATCGCGCAGCATGGTCTCGAGCGCGTCGCGATCATCGACTTCGACGTGCACCACGGCAACGGCACCGAGGACATCTTCGAGGCCGACGAGCAGGTGCTGATGGCCTCGATCTTCCAGCACCCGTTCTACCCGTACAGCGGCACCGACAATCCCGCCGCCAACATGGTCAACGTGCCGCTCGCCGCCGGCTCGGGCACGAAAGAGTTTCAGCAGGCGGTGCGCGAGGAGTGGCTGCCTGCGCTGAACGAGTTCAGGCCCGAGCTCGTGGTTTTCTCCGCCGGCTTTGACGCGCATGCCGAGGACGACATGGCGATGCTGCGCTTCTCCGATGCGGACTACCGCTGGGTCACCGAGCAGGTGAAAGCGGTGGCCGACCGCCACGCGAAGGGAAGGATCGTCTCGATGCTGGAAGGCGGCTATGCGCTGCCGGCGCTCGGCCGCAGCGCGGTCCAGCACATCAAGGTACTCGCTGGCCTGAGCTGAGCGAGGCTCAGGGCAATCGATAGAGGAACACGCATCGGCTCGGCTCGTAATAGATCCTGCCCTTCGGGTCGGTCGCCGCATGGCCGCGCGCGAGATACAGGGCGTTAGGGACCTTCGCGAGCACCGCGAGCTGCTGCGCGGTATCGCCTTCGAGGAACATCACCATCGCGAGGAGCGTCGCGCCCTGCGCGCCGCGCAGGAAAAACCCGTCTCCGTTCGTGAGATCGTCGACCAGCTGGCCGCGGACCACCAGCGGTCGCGCGCTCGGCTTCGGCGGCGCAGCGACGCTGTCGCGCGCCGCGGGGATGATCCACACGAGTGCCGGCACCTTCGGCAGCGTGACGTTCTTCAGCGCGGTCGCTCCCGGCTGCAGCGCGTCGAGCTCGCTCAGCCGCTCGAGATAGACCTTCTTCAGGCAGCCCGAATCCTTGCAGGTGTTGCGCGTCCCGCTTAGCCACTGCCGCTGGTCGGCGGCCAGGCATTGGGCCGAGACCTGCAGCGCCGAGCGCGCCGCCTGGTCGTACCGCGCAAGGTGCTCATCCAGCGTGGAGACCTCCGCGTCCGCGCAAATCGCCTTCTCGATGCGGCTTTGCGCCTTGCCGCAATCGAATGACGCAGCCGCCGCGGGCGCGCTGCACGCCAGCGCAAGCAGACTAGCGATTGCGCGAGACCGCATAGACAAGCACGAGGGAAGCCGCAGTCGCAGCCGCCATGATGCCCACCAGCCCCGCGCAGCTCTGCGGCGGCGGCGGGCAGGTCATGTGGGCGCTTTCGGTCGCGCGCACCGGAATGCCGTTGAAAGAAACATCCAGCTTGCCGGAATCCCGAAGACGAATCCCGAGCTCCATCTTCATCAGGGGCGGCTGGGCCAGATCGCTTGCCTGGACAGATGCTGTAGCCAGCGCTATGGCAAGGAGTACCGCAACGCGGCGGCCGATCACGCTGCGACTGCTGCTCGGCGGAGGAGCAGCCGCGCCGCGCGGGCGAACGCGGCATCGTCGGCCGCGGCGATATCGACTTTCGGGGCGACCGGCAACTGCGCGAAGTTCCGCTGCGAGGAGCGCTGGTACGCCGGGTCGTAGTGCTCGACCAGCAGCCGGCGCACGAGCTCGCGCCAGTCGGGGAGCGCCTTCCACTCGGCGATGCGCTCGCGGCCGTGCAGCGCGACGAGGCAATCGAGCTGCGCGTCGAGCGCCTTCTTGTCTTGCAGGAAATGGCGGTATTCGTCGAGCAGCAGGTTCACGCGCGTGTCGAGCTCGGTTTCGAGCACCACGCAGGGCGACGCGCGCATGCGCTCCATGAGTGCGTCGGGAACCTGGAGCTCGCCGATTTTCTTCGATTCGCCTTCCACAAATACCGCAGACGAAGGCCGCAGCGAGTGCAGGTTGTTCAACAGCACGCTCTCGAACATCTTCTGGGAAGGCTGCGGCCGGTCGGGCAGGTTGCCGAGCACGGAGCCCCGGTGCGCGGCGAGGTCTTCCAGGTCGAGGACCTGCGCGCCGGCACGCTTGAGCGCGCCAAGCAGGCGGCTCTTGCCGCTGCCGGTGGGCCCGTGAACGACGCGAAATTCGAGCGCTTCGGGGATGCTCTGAAGTTCCTGCACGACCCAGCGCCGATACGCCTTGTAGCCGCCGTCGAGCGTTTCGGCGTTCCAGCCGATCTCGCGCAGGATGTGCGCCATTGCGCCCGAGCGCTTGCCGCCGCGCCAGCAGTACACCAGGGGGTGCCACGACATCGGCTTGTCCTTGAAGCGTTCCACGTGGCGGGCGATGTTTTTCGCGATCAGCGCCGCGCCCACCTTCTTCGCTTCGAAGGGCGACTCCCACTTATAGCGCGTGCCGACCTCGGCGCGCTCGGCGTCGTCGAGCACCGGCGCCGACATTGCGCCGGGGACATGGTCCTCGGCGAATTCGGCCGGTGAGCGGACGTCGATAATCGCGTCGAAACGCTTGAAATCCATGGGTAAAATTCTACGCTTATGAATGCCCCCGAACGGATTCGCCTAACCGAGTTCAGCCACGGCGGCGGCTGCGGCTGCAAGATCGCGCCCGCCATTCTTTCCGAGATGCTCGCCACCATGCCGCTGCGCGGTCTTCCGCAGGAGCTGCTGGTCGGCACCGAGACCGCGGACGACGCCGCGGTCTACCGCCTGAACGATACGCAGGCGCTCGTCGCCACCACCGACTTCTTCAGCCCGGTGGTCGACGATCCGTACGACTTCGGGCGCATCGCCGCGACCAACGCGATCTCGGACGTGTACGCGATGGGCGCGCGGCCGATCATGGCGCTCGCGCTGGTCGGCATGCCGCTCGACAAGCTGCCAGTGAGCGTGATCCGCAAGGTGCTCGAAGGCGGCGAGTCGATTTGCGCGCAGGCCGGCATCCCGGTGGCCGGCGGGCATTCGATCGACACGCTCGAGCCGATCTACGGCCTGGTCGCGCTCGGCCTCGTGCATCCGGACAAAGTGAAGCGCAACAGTTCCGCGCGCCCTGGCGATGTGCTGATCCTCGGCAAGCCGCTCGGCATCGGCATCCTTTCCGCCGCGCTCAAGAAGGGCAAGCTCTCCGAGTCGGGCTACCGGCAGATGATCGAGTGGACGACCAAGCTCAATACGCCAGGCGAGGCGCTCGCCGCGCTACCCGCGGTGCACGCCTTGACCGACGTCACCGGCTTCGGCCTCGCCGGGCACCTGCTCGAGATCTGCCGCGGCTCGAAGCTTGCCGCGGAAGTGAAGTTTTCTTCCATACCCTTGATCGATGAAGCGCTCGCGTGGGCCCAGCAAGGGCTCGCGACCGGCGCCTCGACGCGCAACTGGGCGGGCTACGGCCACGAGGTGGAGTTCGGCGGCGAGGAATGGCAGCGCAAAGTGCTGACCGATCCGCAGACCAGCGGCGGGCTGCTCGTCGCGTGCGCCGCGGATTCGCAGGAAGAGGTGCTCGACTTGTTCAGAAAACAAGGCTTCGCCGAGGCGCGCGTGATCGGCCGCCTGAGCGCCGGTCCGGCGCGAATCCAGGTTACTTGAGCAGGGGACGCAGCACCGCCCAGATCCGCTCGAGCATGAGCGGCTGCGCGGCTTCGGTCGGGTGAATGCGGTCGGGAAGAAAGAACTCGGGCTTGTCGGCGAAATCCTCGAGCAGGAACGGCACCAGGGCGGTGCGGTGAGTCCTGGCGAGCTCGCGGAACAGGGCCTCGAAGCTCTGCGCATAGACCTCGCCGTAATTGGGCGGCATCCTCATGCCCACGAGCAGCACGCGCGCGCCGCTCGCGTGCGCGGCCTGGATCATGGCGCCGAGGTTCGACCGGATCTGCGCCACCGGCATGCCGCGCAGGCCGTCGTTGCCGCCGAGCTCGAGGACCACGAGCGCCGGGCGGTGGCGCTCGAGCAGCGGCGCGAAGCGCGCGCGCCCGCCGCCGCTGGTGTCGCCCGAGATGCTCGCGTTCGCGACGCTATAATCGATGCGCTCGCGCTTCAGGCGCTCCTCGAGCAGCGCCACCCAGCCGCGGTCGCGCGGAATGCCGTACGCCGCCGACAGGCTGTCGCCCACCACCAAAATGGATTTTTCCGCCGCGGCTGCCGGTAGCGCCAGGACCATGAAGAGCAACAGCAGCGTGCTGAGCGCGCGTGGCATCGGCAAGACCGTGAAGAGCGGGGTGAACGACCTCGTTATTCTGCGCGAGATCGACCTCGCGGTCACGCACGGGGAGGCGATCGCGGTGGTCGGCGCCTCGGGCTCGGGCAAGTCGACGCTGCTTGCGATCCTCGCCGGCCTCGACACGCCGACGAGCGGCGCGGTCGAGCTCGACGGGCGCGATCTTTTCTCGATGGACGAGGACGCGCGCGCGGAGCTGCGCGGCCGCAATGTCGGCTTCGTGTTCCAGTCGTTCCAGCTGCTGCCGTCGCTTACCGCGCTGGAGAACGTGATGCTGCCGCTCGAGCTTTCCGGGCAGGACCCGGCGGAAGAGCTGGCGCGGCAAATGCTCGTTCGCGTCGGCCTCGGCGAGCGCCTGCACCATTATCCGAAGCACCTTTCCGGCGGCGAGCAGCAGCGCGTCGCGCTCGCGCGCGCCTTCGTGGTGCGGCCGAAGCTGCTGCTCGCGGACGAGCCCACCGGCAGCCTCGACGCGGACTCGGGCGCCGAGGTGATCCGGCTGCTGTTCGAGATGAACCGCGAGTACGGCACTACGCTCGTGATGGTGACGCACGACGAGAGCCTCGCCGCGCGCTGCGGCCGGGTGGTGCGCCTCGCGGCCGGGCGCATCGTGGCCTGATGGCGACATGACGCAGTCGCTGAAGATGCTCGCGCGCGACTGGCGCGCCGGCGAGCTGCGCGTCCTCGCTCTCGCGCTCACGGTCGCGGTCGCCGCGATCACCAGCGTGGCGTTCTTCGCCGACCGCGTCGGGCAGGGCCTTGCGCGCGACGCGCACCAGCTGCTCGGCGCCGACCTGGTGATGGTGGCGGATCAGCCGTGGCCGCGCGCGGTCGCCGACGACATCCCGCGCGCCGGCCTGCAGCGCGCCGAGGCGATCAACTTCGTCAGCATGGCTTCCGCAGCCGAAAGCCATCTCTCGGGCGTAAAGGCCGTGAGCGACAACTACCCGCTGCGCGGACGCCTGCGCATCGCGACCGCGCCCGGCCAACCGGACGCGCCCGCCGAGCGCGGCCCGGTCCCCGGCACGGTGTGGCTCGAGGAGCGCCTGGTGACGGCGCTCAACGCCCCGGTCGGCTCGCGCATCAAGCTCGGCCGCGCCGAGTTTCAGGTCGCGGCGATCATCACGCTCGAGCCCGAGCGCACCACCGGCTTCTTCAACATCGCGCCGCGGCTCATGATGAACATCGCCGACGTGCCGGCGACCGCGCTGATCCGGACCGGCAGCCGGGTCTGGTACTACCTATACGCCGCGGGACCGGCCGAGCGCGTCAAGGCGTTCGAAGAATCGCTCAAGCCGCGCCTTGCCCGCGGCCAGCGCGTCGAGAACCTGGAGACCGGCCGCCCGGAGATCCGCTCGGCGGTCGACCGCGCCCAGCGCTTCCTCGGGCTGACCGCGCTGCTCGCGGCGATCCTGGCGGGCGTGGCCGTCGCGCTCGGCACGCGCCGGTTCGTCGAGCGCCACCTGGACGGCTGCGCGGTGATGCGCTGCGTCGGCGCCACGCAGGGACAGCTGCTGCGGCTCTACGCGCTCGAGTTCGTCGTCCTCGGGCTCGCGGCCTGCGCCGCGGGCTGCCTGATCGGCTTCGCCGCGCAGGAGGCGATCGCGCTCACCGTCGCCGAGGTCGTCCGCGCGGACCTGCCGCCGCCCCGAGCTCTGCCCGCGGTGCAAGGGTTCTTGGTTGGATTAGTCTTATTGCTGGGTTTCGCGCTGCCGCCGCTCATTCAGCTCAAGAACGTGCCCGCGGTGCGCGTGATGCG
>DASRIR010000403.1:0-7110 GCA_035649875.1 Burkholderiales bacterium
GCGCGCCTGCGACAACATGGCGCTCTACAACTTCTACGTCGGCAACGTGAAGCGCGATGCGAGCCTGCCCGACGGCATCGGCATGGGCGACGTGAAGGCGATCAACACCGAGAGCGTGGCGCGCAGCTGCGACGAGGTGAAAAAGGCCCGCGCCACCGGCGGTTAGCGCGAGGCCGGCGTCCTTTCCGGCTGGGCGCCGGCGACCGACTCGTGCCACGGAATGAGGAGTTTCTTCAGACCGCCGACGATGGCGTAGAGGAGGAACCCCATCACCGTCAGCAGGATGATGACCGCGAACATCATCCCGACCTTGTAGTCGTTCAGCGAGGCGACAGCCAGGTGACCCAGGCCGGTGCTGCCGCCGAGGTATTCGCCCACCACCGCGCCGATGATGGCGAGCACCACACCGACCTCCATGCCGGCCAGCACCGCCGGCATCGAGCTCGGCAGCTCTAGCGCGACGAAGCGCTGCCAGCGCCCGGCGTTGAGCACTGTCATGACGTCGCGGTGGCCGGCATCGACCGACTTGATGCCGAGCACCGTGTTCGTGAGGATGGGGAAGAAGGCGAGCACCGTTGCGACCACGATCTTCGACTCGGTGCCGAAGCCGAACCACAGGATGAAAAGCGGCACCAGCGCCACCTTGGGCACCACCTGCGTGGCGACGATGAAGGGGTTCAACGCGCGCTCGAGCCAGAGCGCCTTGCCGAGCAGGGTGCCGAGGCCCACGCCGATCAGGCAGGCGAAGAAGAAGCCGACCAGCGTCTCGTAGAGCGTGATCCACGCATGGCGCAGCGTGCTCGGCGTGGTGAGGAGATCGACGAGCGCGTCCCACACGGCGAGCGGCGGCGGGATGATGAACTTCGACACGCCCGACCAGACGACGTACACGTGCCAGCCCAGCACGAAGAGCAGGATGATGAGCGGCGTGGTGATCCACGTGATGTCGAAGCGTTTCTTCACGTGATGATTGCCTCGAGGCGGTCGCGAAGGCGCTGCACCAGGCCCTGGAACTCGGGGACCGCCTGCAGCGCGGTGCGGCGCGGGCGCTCGAACGGCACCTCGAGCTCCATGTCGATCCGGCCCGGACGCGGCGAGAGCAGGATCACGCGGTCGCCGAGGAACACGGCTTCGGCGATCGAGTGGGTGACGAACACGATGGTGCAGCGCTGCGCGAGCCAGATCCGCTGCAGCTCGAGGTTCATCTGGTCGCGCGTGATGGCGTCGAGCGCGCCGAACGGCTCGTCCATCAGCAGGATGTGCGGCTCGTAGGAAAGCGCGCGCGCGATGGCGGCGCGTTGCCGCATGCCTCCCGACAGATGGCGCGGCCAGGCTTTCTCGAAGCCGCCGATGCCGACCAGCTCGCAGAGCTCGCGCGCCTTCGCGCGGCGCTCCGCCTTCGGCATCCCGCGCAGCCGCAGCGGCAGCGCGACGTTGTCCTCGATCGAGAACCAGGGAAAGAGGTTCGCGTCCTGGAACACGACGCCGAGCTCGCGCAGCGCGCTCGAGTCGCGCTCGGC
This sequence comes from Burkholderiales bacterium, assembly GCA_035649875.1. Lineage (GTDB taxonomy): Bacteria > Pseudomonadota > Gammaproteobacteria > Burkholderiales > SG8-39 > SCGC-AG-212-J23. Next base: position 1,521 of record DASRIR010000403.1, read on the forward strand.
GCCTCGCCACAGATTGCGCTCGCCGATGCGGATCTCGCCCGAGGACGGCGTCAGCAGGCCGCCGATCATCCTGAGCATCGTCGTCTTGCCGCAGCCCGACGGGCCGACGAGCGCGATCAGCTCGCCGCCGCGGATGCGCAGGTCCGTGCGCTCGAGCGCGACGACGGTTCGCTCACGCGTCTCGAAGCGCTTCTCGACGCCCGACAGCGCAATGTCCGGAATCGTTTCGCGATTCATCGCTGTGCTAGGCTTTGCGCATGCCTTCCATCAATCGTCGTGACTTCATTCGTGGCGCCGCCGCCGTCGCCGGCGCCGCGCTCGTTCCCGCGGCGCGCCCGCAGCAGCTGCGCAAGATCAGTTTCATCACTCCGTTCGGCTTCCTCATCGGCTATGCGCCGACGCTGAACGCCCAGGCCGGCGGACATTTCGCCAAGGAAGGGCTGGAGGTCACGGTGCTGCCGGGCAAGGGCTCGGCGGTCGCCGTGCAGCAGGTGATTGCCGGCCGCGCCCTCTATGGCCGCGGCGATCCGCTCGCGGCGACGAAGGCGATCGCCGAAGGCGCGCCGATCGTTTCCTTCGCCACCATCGAGCATACCTCGCCGATCGTGGTCTACAGCGCGCCGGCGAAGCCGATCCGCAACGCACGCGACATGGCCGGCAAGACGATCGGCATCGCCGCCAAGGGCAGCGCTTCCGACAACCTGCTCGACATGATGCTCGCCATGGCCGGCATGCCGCTCGACGCCTGCCGGCGCGAAGCGGTCGGCAACAGTCCCGGCGGCTGGGGGCTGATCCAGTCCGGGCGCATCGACGCTCACATCGTCAGCATCGGTACCACGACCATGCTGCGCGAATCCGGCGAGAAGATCCTGATGTGGAGCACTAGCGACGCGGTGCCGACGCCCGGCCAGGCCTACTTCGCGCTGCGCGAGACTGTGCAGAAGGAACCCGACGTCCTGCTGCGTGCCCTGCGCGCGGAGCGTGCCTCGATCCTCGAGCTGAAGAAGGCCAACGGCCGCGCCATGGTCGAGCGCATGAGCAAGCTGTGGGAGATCGAAGGCGCGAAGCAAATCGACTTCACCGTGACGGCGATGCGCGACGAAGAACATTTGTGGTGGCACGACGATCCGAAGAAGCTCCTGAGGAACGATGCGGCGGTCTGGAAATCGATGGTCGAGGCGATGATCAAGGCGGGATTGTTAAAGTCCGGCAACCCGAGCCAGTTCTACACCGACGAAATTGTTGCCAAGCTCTAGCGCGGCCGATCCTACAGAAATTCTGACCGCCCCGTACAGCGAGATCGAGCGCACGCAGGACGAGCGGCTGCGCCACATGCTCGCGCTCTGCGCGCGCGGCCATGACTACTACGAGCGTAAATGGGCGGGCATCGACATCGGCTCGATCCGCGGCGTCGCGGATCTGGAGCGCCTGCCGCTCACGTCGAAGCAGGACCTGATGGCGGATCCGGAGGCGTTTCGCCTTCGCGTGCCCGACCTGCCGCTGCACGAGCGCGCCCTGTGGGAGGTCATCTACACGACGGGTTCCACCGCCGATCCGACACCGGTCTATAACACCACCTACGACTACCACGCCTACCTTTTCCAGTCGCGTCGCGTGGCGGAGATCTCGGGCATCCGCGAGACCGACGTCATTGCCAATCTCTTCCCGCTCACGCCGGCGCCGATGGGCGCCTTCCAGCGCTCGGTGACGAACGCCTACGCTGCGGGCGCGACGATCTGCGCCGCGCTGCCCGGCTCGGCGCATGGAAACTTCGACGTGCATCGCCCACTCGACTACGCGGTGCGCACGGTCGAGGTTCATAGCGCGAGCGTGCTGTGGGGCGTGCCGAGCTTCCTGCGCCGCGTGCTGCTGCGGGCGCAGGAGCTGAAGGCGGATTTCACGTCGGTGCGCATGTGCGCCATCAGCGGCGAGGCCACCACGCCCGAGATGCGCGAGGAGCTGAGGCGCTGCCTGCGTGCGCTGAAGGCGGCCGGCACCACCGTGTTCAACCGCTACGGCTCGACCGAGCTCGGCGCCTTCGCGCAATGCCGCGAGGAGGGCGACTGGCACAACCCCGCGCCCGAGATCCAGTACCACGAGGTGGTCGATCCCGAGAACGGACGCCGCCTGCCCGACGGCGAGCGCGGCATGCTAGCCGTGACGCACCTCGACCGCCGGGGCACCGTGCTGATCCGTTTCCTGGTGGGCGATGTCGTCAGCTTGACCCGCGCGCCGTGCCCGCACTGCGGCCGCACTAGCGAGCGTGTCGTCGGCCCCGTCGTGCGCGGCAGCGATCTCGTCAAAGTAAAGGGAATGCTGATCAATCCCGGCGCGCTGGTCGCCGCGCTCGCCGCCATGCCGGCGCTGGACGAGTTCCAGGTCGTCGTGCGGCGCGAGAAGGAGAGCGATCCTTACTCGATGGATGAGCTCGCCGTGCGCATCGCCTGCCGCGAGGCTCCCGAAAAGCTGATGCAGGAAGTCGCGGCCCGCGCCCTGGAGATCACGCGCGTGCGCACGAAGGTGGAGCTCGTCGAGGCGAAGGAGATCTACGACCCCGGTCGCCAGACGAAGGCCAAACGCTTCGTCGACGTGCGCAAATGAGCCGCATACTGGCGATGGAGGTCGATCCGCAGGCGCGGGTGGAGGAGCTGCTGCGCTTCTACCGCCAGCGCGGCTACGACCGGCGCGTCGGTTTCGGCTCGCGGCCGGCGATCCTGGTTATCGACTTCAGTCGCGCGTTCACCGGCGGCCGCTCCCACTTCCCCGGTGGCGAATTCTCGCGCGAGATCGCGCAGACGCTGCGCATGCTGGAGGTCGCGCGGCGCGGCGCGGAGGTGCCCGTACTGTTCACCACCATCGCCTACGACGAGCCGCTGCGCGACGCAGGCCTGTGGGGAAAGAAGGTGCCGTGGCTCGAGCATTGCCGCGCCGGCACGCAGCTGGTCGAGATCGATCCGGCGCTTGGCGTGAAGGCCGGCGAGCCGGTCATTGTGAAAAAATTTCCGTCGTCCTTTTACGGCACCGGGCTGGAGGCCATGCTGCGCGAGAAAGGCGTAGACACCCTCATCCTTGCCGGCTGCACCACGAGCGTTTGCGTTCGCGCCACCGCGCTCGATGCCATGCAGCGCGGCTTGCGGTGCGTCGTGGCGGCGGAGGCGGTCGGCGAGTTCGACCGCGCGCTGCACGCGGTGCATCTCGTCGACCTCGACTCGCGCTACGCGGACGTCGTGCCGGTCGACGAGGTGGTGCGCTACCTCGAGGATGTCACTCGAACTTGAGGTCGCGGTCCTTCACGAGCTTCGACCACTTCTGCACTTCCTTCGAGATCGTCGCGCCGAGCGCCTCGGGCGTGCCGCCGGCGATCTCGGTGCCGAGCGCGGTGAGGCGCTCGCGCACGTCGGGCATCTGCAGCGCGCGGTTGATCTCGCGGTTCAGCGTATCAACCACGTTGCGCGGCATCTTCGCCGGGCCGAGGATCGCGAAGAACGTGCCGCCTTCGACGGCGTAGCCCTGCTCGGTGAGCGTCGGCGTCTCCGGCAGGAGCGAGAAGCGCTTCGCGCTCGCCACGCCGAGCAGCTTGAACTTGCCCGCCTTGATGTGCGCGTTGGCGGTGGCATAGACGTCGAGCGAGGTCTGGATCTCGCCGCCCAGGAGGGCGGTGATGAGCGGCGCGCCGCCTTTGTAAGGCACGTGCACCACCTCGATCCCGGCGATTTGCTTCAAGAGCTCGTAGGCGAGCTGGTTCGAGCTGCCGTTGCCGAACGAGCCGTAGTTGAGCTTGCCGGGTCGCGCCTTGGCGTAGGCGACGAACTCCTTCGCGTTCGTCGCCGGCACGGACGGGTGCACGAGCAGCAGGTACGGCGTGCTCGCCACCATCACCACCGGCGTGAAGTCGCGGATCGCGTCGTAGGAGAGCTTCGGCATGGTGGCCGAGTTGGTGCCGAACGTGCTCGCCGTGCCGAGCAGCAGCGTGTAGCCGTCGGGCGCGCTCTTCGCGACGAACTCGGTGCCGATTGAGCCGCCCGCGCCGGTGCGCGTCTCGGCGATGAATGGGTGCCCGAGCGCGGCGCTCACTTTCTCGAACACCACGCGCAGCACTGCGTCGCCGGAGCCGCCCGCGGGGAAGGTGTTGATGATGCGCACGACTCGATCGGGATAGGTTTGCGCAGCTGCGGTGGTGGAGACGAGCAGTGCGGCTGCTGCGATGGCAAAGCGTTTCATGGTCATGTACCGAGGTTGAGTACGACCCCGGAAAGCTGGCCCGCGCGCGGCGAGGCGAGGAACGCCACCGTGTCGCCGACCTGCTCGGGTTCGATCATCTGGTTGAACATGCCGCCCGCGCCGACCAGCTCCGGGTAGCGGTTCTCGTCGCCGAGCTTGGCCTTCGCGGCCGCTTTCATCACCTGCAGGATGCGGTCGGTGCGGGTGGATGGGGGGTGCAGGCCGACAACGCGCACGCCGTGCTCCGTGGAGCCCTTTCCCAGCGCCTTGGTGAACGCCGCGAGGCCGGCGTTGGCCGTGGCGCCGCAGATGTACTCGGGGGAGGGATTCTCGGCGGCCATGCCGATCACGTTGACGATCACGCCCGAGCGGCGCGCCTTCATGCGGCCGAAGAGCGCGCGCGTGAGGTTGATGTAGCCAAACACCTTCAGCTCCCACGCATGGCGCCATTTGGCGTCGTCCAGCGACTCGAGCGTTCCGCCCGGGATGTCGCCCGCGTTGTTGACCAGGATGTCGACGTCGCCGCACGCCTGCGCGAGCGCCTGCAAGGCTTTCGCGTCCCGCAGGTCGGCCGGATGGATGATGGCCGCGCCCTGCAATTGCGTGCGTGCCTGCTCCAGGCGCTCGCGGTCGCGCGAGGCGAGGTGCACGCGGCAGCCTTCTTGCACGAACGTGAGCGCGCAGGCGAGGCCGATGCCCTTCGAGCCGCCCGTGACCAGAACCGATTTTCCGCCGAGGCCGAGATCCACCGATTGACTTCCCTGTCCGACTCAAAGATAAAGCATCCGTGTCCGCGGCGAGCCTCTATTTTGAAGATTTCGAGCCGGGAAAGCGCTACGCCACGCGCGTGCGCACGATTACCGACGCCGACCACGAGGCGTTCTGCCACCTGGTCGGCTATCGCGTGCCGCTCTTCCTCGACGACGCCCTCGCGCGCTCGAAGGGCCTGCCGGGGCGCATCTGCCCGAGCCACTTGATCATGTCGTTCTCTACCGCGATGACCGGGGACCTCTTCGCCGACAGCATCATCGCGCTGCGCGGCATCGAGAACGCGCAGTTCCTCGCCGTGGTGCGGCCGGGAGACACGATCCGCACCGAGGTCGAGGTGGTGGAGAAGCGGCCGTCGAAGCAGGCCGACCGCGGCGTGGTCGTGTTCCGCGACCACGTCTACAACCAGGACGGCACGGAAGTCTTCCGCAACGACAAGATCGCGCTCGTGCGGCGACGCATCTAGTGGCGCTGCTCGAAGTCCATGGCCTGGAAACCGCCTACGGCGCGAGCCAGGTGCTGTTCGGCGTATCGCTCGAGGTCGCGCGCGGCGAGGTGGTGGCGCTCCTCGGACGCAACGGCGCCGGCAAGACCACCACGC
>DASRIR010000404.1:0-2288 GCA_035649875.1 Burkholderiales bacterium
CGAGTCGACCTACATTCCGCCCGGCACGCGCCACCGCCTGGAAAACCCCGGCAAGATGCCGCTCGAGCTGATCGAGGTGCAGTCCGGCGCCTACCTCGGGGAAGACGACATCGTCAGGTTCGACGACGTCTACGGCAGAACCGCGTAATTACCGGAACTCGTACCTCAAGTTGATCATGTAGGCCTGGTAGTCGTAGTTGCCGCCGAGGATGTTGGACTCGCGGTCGCCGTAGTCAATCGCGCCGCTGAGCTGCCAATGTCGCACGAACTCCCACCCGGCGGTGAAGCTGATGAAGCGCAGGGTCTCGTCGCGCAGCGGCGTGCCGAGCAGGATCTCGCCGGTCGTGCCTTCGTAGATGCGCCGCTCATGGGTGAAGCGCGCGCCGAACACCAGCTTGACGGTCGGCGCCCAGCTCAGGCCCACGATCGCGCCGCGGCGGTCGACGTGCGCGGCTTGGACGTCGATGATCGGATCGACCGTGCGATAGGCTTCGAGCAGGAGCAGCGTCTTCACGCCCGGCCGCCACTCGATCGAGCCGCGGCCGGTAGTGCCTTCGAAATCGCTCACCGGCAGGTCGGTATAGGTCCGCGTGGTATAGCCGAGGCGGCCACGGATGCGCAGATCCGCGGTCACCCGGTAGGCGATGGTGGCCGCCACATCGGTCTGCTGGTAGCGGTTCTCCGGGAAGATTCCCACCACCACGTCGTTGACCGCCGCGTCACCCTCGCCGTAGCGCACTTCCAGGCCGATGGTGTTGCCGAGCCCCGAGACGTGCTCGACACCGCCGCGCGCGGCCCAGGCGTTGGTGGGCTCGTCGCTGCGCGGACCGTCGCGCTCCGTGTGGAGCCAGCCGATGCCGAAGGGGGCGCGCCACTGCGCGCCGAAGGCCCAGACGCCGGTGATGTCGAAACGGTCGCCGGTCACGATTTCGCGCTCCGCGACGCCGGTCTCGCCGAGGTCCGCGAGGCGTTCCGCGCGGCGCCAGCCGATCGTGCCGCTCAGCTCGTTGGTGAACTCCCACAGCCAGTCCGCGCGCGTGGCATACGCCCAGTGGTCGAGGCTGTTGAAGCGGTCGTAATCGCGGTACTCGCCGTACCCTTCGAGCACCACGGACTGCCGGCCGTAGACGCGCGCGCCATAGGAGCCGCCGATGCCGAGGCGGGAGATGGTGTCCGAGCGGCGGGTGAAGATGCTCTCGTCCACGCGCAGCACGTTGTCGTCGTACATGACCCCGGCATACGCGCGCAGGCCCCACGGCCCCAGCGGCTCGCCAGGGTAGGCGGCGAAGGCTCCGTACGAGGGCCAGACCATCGCGTCCACGGACTCAAACGCCGACGCCGCAGGGGCGAGGGCCAGCGAGGCGACCACAACGGCGGCACGGGCGGAGCGTAGTCTCATGCGGCGATTTCTTCCTTTTGTTCGATTCGCCGCCGATTCTAGGCCCCGCTTCCGGGGGCTGTCTGCCGTGCCGGAACTACAAACGGACTATGCCGGACTGTCGGGGCGGGGCGACGCCTGGCGGCCCTGTGCAAATAGGAAGCCGTTGATTTTTCGGCACTGTGGGCTTGGCACGACGATTGCTCGTGAGGGCGGCCCCGCCGCAACATGACTACAACAGCATTGCTCTCGTCGTTGGCCTTCAATCTCGCCGCCGCCGGCGTGGTCGGCCTCACCGTGGGCTCGGCTTTTCTTCCGTCGCGCCGGCCGAAGGTACGCTCCGAGAACCAGCTGGTGGAAGTCCTCGGCGTGCCGCTGCTCGCGGCGCGACCGCTCGCGCCGCAGGCGCTGGCGCAGCAGCTGCTCGCGCACTGGTTCCGGCGCGGCCGCAGCGTGCTGCCGGTGGTGAGCGCCGAGCGCGGCATCGGCGGCACGCGCGCCGTGGCCGAGCTCGCGCGCGCGCTCGCGGCCCTCGGCGAGCGCACCCTGCTGATCGACGCCGACTTCCGCTCGCCCGGCGTGCATGCCGAGTTCGGCCTGCAGAACCAGGCCGGGCTCGCGGATTTCCTCGAAGACCGCGGCGCCGCGCTCGCGCATCGCTCGGACAACCTGTCGGTGCTGGTGGCCGGGCGCGCCAACGCCGATCCGCTCGATCTGCTCAGCCGGCCGCGCATGCGGGCGCTGCTCACTCAGGCTGCGCAGCGCTACAGCGTGGTGCTGGTGGACACGCCGCCCTCGGCCAGCGGCCCCGACCTGCAGCTGTTCGCCGCCTTCGGCGGCGGCGCGCTGGTGGTCACGCGCCAGCCGGCGAGCCCCGACAAGCTCGAGCGCCTGCGCAAGCTGCTCGCCG
>DASRIR010000405.1:0-2802 GCA_035649875.1 Burkholderiales bacterium
GCCACGGCGATGCTGCCGATACACTGGTTGGTGTCGTCCAGCAGCGGCGCGACGGCGACCTGGATGTCGATGGTCATCCTGGAGCGGGTCATGGCCTTGGCGTCGTAGGAGAACTTCTCCCCGGCCACCAGCCGCTTCATGCGCGTTTCTTCCTCTTCCGGCGTCGACTCGCCCACGCTCAGCGCGCGCCCCATCGCCTCGCTCGGCGGATAGCCGAACATGGCGGCGGCGCCGGAGTTCCAGCTGGTGATGAAGCCGGCGAGGTCCGTGGTCCAGATCGCCTCGCTCGACTGCTCGACGATGGTCGCCAGCAGCTTGTTCTTCGATTCGCTCTTGCTGAGCGAGGCGAGCAGGCTCTCGATGTTGTTGGCCATGTTGTTGAACGCTTCGGCGGCCAGGCCGACTTCGGGCGCGCCCTCGGGCTTGATGCGCACCGCGTGGTCGCCCTGGCTGAAGCGGTTGGCGCCTTCGGCCAGCATGCGCAGGGTGCCGAGGTTGCCGCGGAAGATCAGCCAGATGAACTGCAGCATGAGGAACAGCGTCACCGCCACGATCTGCAGCTGCTTGACGAACTGCTGCCAGAGGCGGTTGTAGGCCTTGGTGGTGGCCATCGCCGCGTTCAGCCGGCCATAGCCGACGCCGCCCGCGGTCACCTCGATGCTTTCCTCGGCGCGGTCGATCACCGCCACCGAGGTGAACCAGGCCGGCGCGACCAGCGTGTCGGGCTTGTCCTGCGCCACCAGCTTCTTGCCGTCCTTGTCGGTCCACTGGAAGCTGTCGACCTCGCCCTTCTGCACCTGGTTTTTCAGCAGCTGGCTGATCACCGCGTATTCGCCGACCAGCGCCTGGTCGGCGATCAGGGGCGCCATGAAGGTCAGGGTCTCGTTCAGCTCGCGCTTGAGGCGCGCCGAGTGCTCGGCCGCGCCCTCGGCCACCAGCAGCGCGGTCTGCACGCCGCCGCCGGTGATAATGGCGATGCCCACCGCCAGCATCAGGCGGGAGACCAGTCCCCAGTTCTTCCAGAATCGAAGCCCGCGCATCGTGCTCATCATGTCGCCTCCCTGCCCCTCCCGTGGGCGGACCTACTTAACCTGCGTGGTGCGGTAGAACTTGCGGTAGTTGTCGTAGTCCTTGTTCTCCGCCGCCACGAACCCGAGGTCGTCGGTGCTTTTCAGCAGATCCGCGCCGGCTTCGAGCACCTGGCGGCCCTCCGGGTCCTTCAGCATGTTGATGAACGCGGCGCGCACCGCGGCCACCTTGTCCGCCGGCACCTTCGGACTCGCCATGATGCACAGGTCCTGGTAGATCTCCGAAGTCCAAAGTGCACGGTACTGGAACGATTCGCGACGCGCATAGCGCGCGAGCACCGAGCTGTTGACGCCGGCAGCGGACACCTTGTTGACGCGCAGCTGGGCCGACGACGCTTCCTGGTTGCCGGTGAACACCACGTTGATGCGCACCTTGGACTTGAGCAGCGCGTCCATCGGCAGCCAGTAGCCGGCAAACGCGTCGGGCGAGACGAACGCGACGTCCTTGCCGCTCAGGTCCTGCAGGGTCTGGATCGACGAGTCCTGCGGCACCACGATCTGCGAGCGAATTCCCGGGCCGGCCGGACGCAGGATGACCTTGTACCCCAGCCGGTCGCGGTCCGGGGTGAAGAAATGGTTGGTGTAGAGGAAATCGTAGCCGTACTTCTCCGCGATGGCGTTGCCCTCCTGCGCGGTCTTCGCCAGCTTGAGCTCGAGCGGCACGCCGCTCTTCTTGCTCACGTGCGTGAGAATCGGGTTCCAGTACTGGGCCGTGAGCGCGATGCTGCGCTGGTTCAGCACGTTGAAGGCGTAGGCCTTCTGCTGCTCTGGTTGCGCGATCGCGCCCGGGGCATGCAACACCGCGGCCGCGGCCAGTACGCGCGCGAGGCGCTCGAGTGTCCTTCGCATCATCACCATCTCCTGTCTAAACCGCCACTTTCAGGAACAACATCGCACCACTCAGCACGAGCAGCGCGCCCACCACCCGCAACATGCCTTCACTCGTCATGTCGAGGTGCACCTTGTTGCCGGTATAGAGGCCGACCGCCATGGGGATCAGTCCCAGGCCGTACGCGATCTGCAGCTTCGGATCGAACAGCAGCCCGGCGAACAGAAACAAGCTCAGGCGGAAACCGCCTTCGAGCGCGAACAGCCACGAGAACGTCGCGCGCACCTCGCCCTTGTCCAGCAAGCGCCGCGTCAGGTACATGATGTAGGGCGGACCGCCAGTGCCGAAGAGCGCGCCCGCGCCGCCGCCCGCGAGGCCGGCCGGCACCGCCCAAGCGCGCGGCAGCTGCCCGGTCGGCTGCAGGCCGAAGATGTTGCGGAAGCCGAAGAACATGGTGAACGCGCCGAGGGTGAGCAGAACCGGGGTCGTCGGCAGCGTGAGCAGCGCATAGGCGCCAATGCACGCGCCGACCATGCCGAAGGGCAGGAGCACCTTGATCTCCCCCCAGACCGCTTTCTTCCGGTTGGTGCCGCCGAGCACGAGCGACGCGGTGAAGTCGAGCGCCAGCACCAGCGGCACCGCGAAGGTGAGCGGCTGGGAGAGCGCGAGCAGCGGCACGGAGATCAACGCCGAGCCGAAGCCCGTGATTCCGCGGATGAAGTACGCGCTCATCAAAATGCACAGCACCAGCACCATGTCTGCCACGTGCGATTTCTTCCCTTGAACCCTTTCGGCCCCGCGCTAGTATTGCTCCGGGCTTGACCGCTGGGCCGTCGTTTACGTTGTTTTGCAAATACGCCCGGTATGTGTTTGTATATTATCGCA
>DASRIR010000406.1:0-21770 GCA_035649875.1 Burkholderiales bacterium
TACGAGGTGGTGAAGCTCGCGGTGATGGGCGAGGTCAAGGCCAACTTCCGGCCCGAGTTCGTGAACCGCATCGACGAGATCGTGGTGTTCCACGCGCTCGGCGAAGACCACATCAAGTCCATCGCCCGCATTCAGCTCAACGTGCTGAAGAGCCGCCTCGCGCGGATGGACTACGGCTTCGAAATCTCGGACGCGGCGCTCGCCGAGCTCGCCAAGGTCGGCTTCGACCCGGTGTACGGCGCGCGCCCGCTCAAGCGCGCGATCCAGTCCGAGATCGAGAACCCGCTGGCGAAGGCGATCCTCGACGGCCGCTTCGCGCCAAAGGACGTGATCAGCGTCGATTGGCGCGGCGCGAAGATGGCCTTCGAGAAAAAGAAGTCCGTTAAGGCAGCCGCCTAGGGAATCTCTGAAAAGCGGGGCAATGGTCGTTCCCGCGAAGGCGGGAACCCAGTGTTTTGAAAAAAAATGGGCCCCCGCCTTCGCGGGGGCGGCTTCTTCAGACCTTCCCTAACTTTACTGGCCGACGAGCTTGACTAGCGACTGATAGTCGGCCGTCGAGCCGTGCCCGCCGGCGAAGCGCTCGGGCTGCAGCCCGGCGCGCTTCACGGTATTCACGACGGACGCGAGGCCGGGGTTGGGCTTGGCGGGCAGCGGCGGTCCCGGCGTCCAGATGTCGGTCACGTAGCCGAGCCGCGCGTGCGGCACCCAGCCCATGAGCATGCCCTTCGCGTGCGGGTTGTCCATGACGTAGACGATCACCTGGCGCCCGGCGGAGTCGGACATCACGTGGCTCTCCGGCACTTCGAGGATCGGGTTCATGTGGAACGAGCGCGCCGGCAGGTCCGGGTTGCGCGTCATCGGCGCTTCGAGCACGCGGCGGAAATGCGCCCCCGCGCCCTGGCCGACGACCAGCGTGCCGCCCTCGGCGAGCAGGCCGCGCACGCCGCCCGCGTGGTCCATGTGGTGATGCGTGAGCACGACCCAGCGGATCGGCTTGCCGGGGAACTGCGCGCGCGTCGCGCCGACCAGCCACATCGACTGCGCGTCGGTCACCGGCGCGTCCATCACGATCAGGTGGTCGCTCATCTCGACCACCAGGCTGTTGTGCGTGCCGCCCTGGACCTGGTGTACGCCGGGCGCGACTTCCTGCAGGCGCAAGCCCTGCGAGGCCTGCGTGTCGTAGCTCGCGTTGTCGGAGTCCATGTAGACGCCGATGAACTGGCGGCGGATCACCCACTGGTAGGGGACGTTGCGCACCGCGGGCTTGGGCGCGCCGGCGCGCACCTCGGCCGGGATCTGCAGGCGCGAGGTGTCGATCGGCGCGTTGAACTGCAGATCGGTGAAAGCCACCTCGGTCACCGTCTTGCCGTTCAGCTCGTACTTGCGGCTCATCGGCACCTTGACGCCGCCGACGTCGCGCCAGTCCGAATACACCACGTCGTAGTTCACGTCGCCCCAGATGTTGTCGTAGTCGAGCGAGCGCACGCGCGATGGCAGTCCGGTCGCCGGATCGAACGCGACGATGAAGCCGTCGAACGACACCGCCGGCTGGCTGCCGATGTCGGACGCGGGCTGCACGCGCTCGGGGTTGCGCTGCATCGCGAGCATCAGGGCGCCGGAGCCGCCGCGGCGCAGCTCGCGCTGCGCGGTGGCGAGCCGCAGCCCCGACATGGCGTGCGCCGGCGGGCTGGACTTCAGGTTCTGCGCGTTGCGCCCGTTGCTGTCCACGCCGATCACGTAGCCCGCCTCGGGTGTGGTGACCTCGCTGAAGTTGAAGGTGCGCGGCGCGGGGTAGGCGAAGTTCCTCACCCAGTCGATGCGCGAGGCGCGCGTCGCGCCGTCGATGATGCCGCTGAAGTTGGACTCGTTGGCGAAGCGCGCTTCGCCGCCCGGCACGTCGGATTGCTCGGGCTCCCAGTACTTGGCGGTTCCCTTGAACGCGATGGTCTTGATGCCGGCCAGGCGCTCGGCGCCGCCCATCGCATCGACGGCGCGGCTGACGAGGCTCTGCTCCCGGCTGGGAGTCGCGCAGGAAACAAGAAGAACGGAACTGCAGAGGGCAAGCAGGACCTGCTTCACGGGGCCTCCTCTAGGCTAGGGGTGGACCAGCCTAGGCGAACATGACCCCGGCGACAACTATTCCTTTTTTGGCGCGGCGCTGGCCCCGGCGGCGGCGCTCGGCTGCTGCGGCGTCGAGGCGAAGTTCTCCACCAGGCCGAACTCTGCGCGGCTGATCCGCCCGTCGCGGTTGCGGTCGACCGCGATCCAGTTGCGGCTCTTCGCGTCGTCGCTCGCGAGTTCTTCGGCGGAGAGGTAGCCGTCCTGGTTGCGGTCCAGTCGGTCGAAGAGCGATCGGGCGGCGACGCTGGCCGCCGGCGGGTCCGCAGGCTTGGCCGCGGGCGCGGTGGCGCCGCTGCCGGCCTGGCCGTACGACATCCCCGGGCACAACAGCAGCGCCCCGGCGAGGACCAACCATTCGAACCTGGATAGCCCGAACATGCGGCCAGAATAACGGCCGCTTCTGCGATTACTTAGCTTTGGCCCGTAGGCCGGTTAGCGCAGCAGGGCGAGAACCGGGTCGCGCGGCGCGCCGGCGCGGATGCGGCGCGACTGCTCGCGCAGCTCGTCCCACAGGCCTTCGGTGTCCTTGCGGAAGATGGTGTCGATGTCCGCGCCGGTCACCGACCAGAGGCCGCGGTCGATCTCGCTTTTCAGCTCGCCCGGGCGCCAGCCGACGTAGCCGACGAAGTAGCGCGCCTCATTCGGCGTGGTCTCGATCACGTGGTCGATGGTATTCGCGCGGAACGCGAGGTACAGGTTCTTCATGAGCAGCACCGAGCCCTGGCCCGGAGCGCTGTCGGAGCGCACCAGCGCGACCAGCGCGCCGCGCGAGAACGGCCCGCCGTAGTAGACCGGATCGAGCACCCTCTTGGAGGGCTCGTGCTCCGGGAACAGGCTGCCGAGCGAGCGCCGGGTCGGGCGATTGAGGATCACGCCCACGTGGCCGCCGTTCGGCGCCGGAGCCGCGATCAGCACGGTCTGGCGGTATTCGTTGTCGCGGAACTGCGGATGCGCCACCAGGATGATCGCTTCCTCCTGGCCTTGCGCGAAAACCGGCAAGCAGATCAGCGCGAGTCCGAGAAGCGTCAACCAGCGGAGAAGCAAGTTCATGGGGCCAGTATACGGCGGCTTTTAGCGCATCGCCACACGCCCGCGTGCCTTTCTCACGAGCTCCTCCCACATGCCGCTGGAGTCCTTGCGAAACAGGATCTCGGCGCTCGCCGGTAGTACAAACCAGCCTTCGCGCGCGAGCTCGCTTTCGAGTTGGCCCGGCGCCCAGCCGGAGAATCCCATGAAAAGGCGGTGCGACGAGCGGTCGCTGTCCTTTTCTAACAAAGGCTCAATGTTCTGTGGATGCATCGTGAGGTAAACGCCCCTGAGCACATGAAACGCCGCGGCCTCGGGCTGGCGCTCGGAGCGATAGAGCGCTACCAGCACCTCGCGCATCACCGGCCCACCGAAGCCGACCGGGTCGCCGCTCTTCTCGTGCCGGCGCGGCGTCGGCCGGTTGAGGATCACGCCCACCGTGCTGCCGTCGGGCGTCTGGCTCACGAGCACCACGGTCTCGCGGAAGTTCGGATCGACGAGCTCGGGCTTCGCCACGAGCAGCACGCCGTTCGGCGGCTCGGCCTGCGCGTGCACCGCCGCCGTGAGGAGCAGCGAAAGAATCAAGCCCGTCATGCGAGCGTGCGGAAGGTGATCGAGAAGCGCAGCGCCTTGGTCGGCGGGATGCTGTGCTGCCAGCGCCAGCGCGCGTCGGCGCGCAGCACGTACGCCGAGCGCGGTGCAAGCTCGAGCGACAGCACGCTCTTGCGATCCCTCGTCGGCGGAAACGGCCGGAAGCGCATGCGGCACGGGCTCGCCAGCGAGACACCGCACACCAGCTCGAAGTCCGGCACGTCGCGATGCCAGCCGAGGGCGGTGCCCGCACGGTACTCGGCGACGAGGGCGTGCCGTACCTTGGACGGATCGACACCGAGCCAGGCGGCGGCGCGCGCCCTCAACGGCGTCAGAAACTGCGGGATCTCCGGCGCCGGATGGATGGCGTTGTAGGAAAAGTCGTAATCGAAGCCGAAGCTCACCGCGCGCCGCTTGGCGGTGTAGTCCTTGTAGCGCGCCTCGCGCAGGTCGAGCCGCGCGATCGCAGCGATCAGCGCGCGTTCCTCGGCGACCGAGAGAAACGCCGGCTCATAGAGGAATCCGGGCGGCCCGGTTCCGCTGGCGAAAAGCTCCTGCTGCTCGATCAGTTGAACGCCTGGATCCCCGTCTGTGCCCGGCCGAGGATCAGCGCGTGGATGTCGTGCGTGCCCTCGTAGGTGTTCACCACCTCGAGATTCACCAAGTGGCGGATCACGCCGAACTCGTCCGAGATGCCGTTGCCGCCCAGCATGTCGCGCGCGAGGCGGGCGATCTCCAGCGCTTTGCCACAAGAGTTTCTTTTCAAAATGGACGTCACCTCGGGGGTTGCGCTGCCCTCGTCCTTCATGCGTCCCAGGCGCAGGCAGCCCTGCAGGCCGAGCGCGATCTCGGTCTGCATGTCGGCGAGCTTCTTCTGCACCAGCTGGTTCGCGGCCAGCGGCCGGCCGAATTGCTTGCGGTCCAGAACATAGGTTCTTGCTCTAAACCAGCAATCTTCCGCTGCGCCGAGTGCCCCCCATGCAATGCCGTAGCGCGCCGAATTGAGGCAGGTGAACGGCCCTTTCAGCCCGCGCACTTTCGGAAACGCGTTCTCCTCGGGACAGAACACGCCGTCCATCACGATCTCGCCCGTGATCGAAGCGCGCAGCCCGACCTTGCCGTGGATCGCGGGCGCACTCAAATTCTTGAAAGATTTTTCCAGTACGAAGCCTCGAATATCGTCGCCTTCCTTCGCCCAGACCACGAACACGTCCGCGATGGGCGAATTCGAGATCCACATCTTGGTCCCGGTGAGGCTGTAGCCGCCCGACACCTTCTTGGCGCGCGTCTGCATCGAGCCGGGATCCGAGCCGTGGTTGGGCTCGGTGAGGCCGAAGCAGCCGATCCATTCCCCGCTCGCGAGCTTCGGCAGGTATTTCTTCTTCGTCTCGGCGTTGCCGAACTCGTGGATCGGCAGCATGACGAGCGAGGACTGCACGCTCATCATCGAGCGGTAGCCCGAGTCGACGCGCTCGACCTCGCGCGCGATCAGCCCGTAGGACACGTAGTTCAGGCCGGGCCCGCCGTATTCCTCGGGGATCGTCGGCCCGAGCAGGCCGAGCTCGCCCATCTCGCGGAAGATCTTCTTGTCGGTCTTCTCCAGGCGGAACGCCTCCAGGATGCGCGGCGCGAGCTTGTCCTGGCAATACTTGCGCGCTGCGTCGCGCACCATGCGCTCGTCCTCGGAAAGCTGCTCTTCCAGCAACAGCGGATCTTCCCAGACGAACTTGGCCTTGATGCTTTCGCGCTTCATTGGATGCGCTCCAGGATGACGGCGAGTCCCTGACCCACGCCGATGCACAGCGACACCGCGGCGTAGCGGCCGCCCGATTGCTGCAGCTCGCGCGCCACGGTGAGCGCGAGGCGCGCGCCCGAGCAGCCGAGCGGGTGGCCGATGGCGATCGCGCCGCCGTTCGGGTTGACGCGCGGGTCCTTGAAATCGACCTTGAGGAGCTTGAGGCATCCCAGCACCTGGCTCGCGAACGCCTCGTTGATCTCGATGATGTCCATCTCCCGCAATTGAAGATTGGCTCTTTCCAAGGCTCTTGGTATTGCATACGCGGGCCCCACGCCCATGATGCGCGGCTCGACGCCGGCGCTCGCGGCCGAGAGCACGCGCGCGATCGGCTTCTTGCCCTTCTGCTCTCCCCAGGCCTTGGAGCCGATCACGAGCGCGGCCGCGCCGTCGTTGACGCCCGAGGCGTTGCCGGCGGTGACCACGCCGCCTTCGAACAAGGGCTTGAGCTTGGCAAGCGCCTCCATCGACGAGTCGCGGCGCGGATGCTCGTCCGCATTGACTGTAATGGGGTCCTTTTTGGATGGCAGGGTCACCGGGTGGATCTCACCCTTGTAAAACCCCTCCGCTTCCGCCTTGGCATAGTTCTGCTGCGACGCGAGCGCGAACTGGTCGGCCTGCTCGCGCGTGATGCCGAAATCCTTGGCCACGTTGTCGCCGGTCTCGGGCATCGAGTGGTTGCCGAACTGCTTCACCACCTTCGGATTCGGAAAGCGCGCGCCGATCGTGGTGTCGAACATCTTCACCTCGCGGCTGTAGGGCGTGTCGGACTTGGCCATCACGTAAGGCGCGCGGCTCATGCTCTCGACGCCGCCCGCGACGTAGAGCTCGCCCTCGCCGCAGGTGATCGCGCGCGAGGCGTCGACCACCGCCTGCAGGCCGCTCGCGCACAGGCGATTGACCGTGACGCCGGGCGTCGTCGGCGGCAGGCCGGCGAGCAGCGCGGCGAAGCGTGCGACGTTGCGGCTGTCCTCGCCCGCCTGGGTGACGCAGCCCATCACCACGTCGCTGATCTCCGCCGGGTCGATCCGGTTGCGCGCCACGACCTCCTTCAGCACTTCCGCGGCGAGGTCGTCGGGGCGCACCGGCGCGAGCTTGCCCGCATGGCGGCCGATGGGAGTGCGCAGTCCGTCGTAGATGTAGGCATCGAGCATGATTACTCCGCAGTGAGTAGTGAGATTCCCAGGGCTGCCCGCCGCTTGAGCCATGGGCTGGGACGGTAGCGAGGCTCCTGATAGAAAGCGTGCATCGCCTCGAGCACGGCGAGGATGCGTTTCGCGCCCACGGCATCGCCCATGGCGAGCGGACCGCGCGGATAACCCAGGCCGAGCGTCACCGCGCGGTCAAGGTCCTCGGGCGTCGCGATGCGCATTTGCACGATGTCGCAGCCCACGTTGACGATGTGCGCCACCACGCGCTGCGCGACGAAACCCGGCGAATCGTTGATCACCGACACCGGCACGCCGTCGGATGCGAGCAGGCCGTGCGCGGCTTCGACCACCATTTTCTTCGTCGCCGGGCTCTTCATCAGCGTGCGGCGCTTGGCGAAGCCGAAGAGCGGGTCCACCGCCACCGTGCGCGCCGGGTCGAGGCCGAGCTCGAGCGCGGCTGTGGTCGTATCCGCACCGAGCGGCGCCACGAAGCACACCGCATCCGGCGTCGGCTTGAGCTCGGGCCTGGCGCCTAGCTCGACCAGTAGTTCCTTCAACTCTGGAACGGCCCACACTTCGTTCGATCTTGTGCCCAGGGTCGGCGCGTCCGGCGAGCGGAGGGCAGCGCCATCCTGGTCATATTCGTACCAGCCGCGCTTGGTCTTGCGTCCGAGCAAGCCGGCCGCGACCCGTGGCTCGGCGAGGAACGAGGGCCGGTATTTCGGCTCCTCGAAATACTGCTGGTACATCGACTTCATCACCGCATGCGCGACGTCGAGCCCGACCAGGTCCATCAGGCCGAACGGCCCGAGGCGGAATCCCGCCGCGTCGACGAGGATCCGGTCGATGGTGGCGAAATCGGCGATGCCCTCGGACAGCACGCGCAGCGCTTCCGGCACGAACGCGCGGCCGGCGTGGTTGACGATAAAGCCCGGGGTGTCCTTGCAGCGCACGGGCGTATGTCCGAATCGCCTGGCAAGCCCGGTGAGCGCGTCGGTCGCCCACGGCTCGGTCAGGACGCCGTCCACGACTTCGACCACCTTCATTACCGGCACGGGGTTGAAGAAGTGGTAGCCGGCGACGCGGCCGGGGCATTTGCACGCCGCCGCCATGGCGGTCACCGAGAGTGAGGACGTGTTCGACGCGAGGATGCAGTCGGCGGACACGGATTTTTCCATCTCGGCAAATAGGGATTTCTTGATATCGAGGTCTTCGACGATCGCTTCGACCACCACGTGGCTGGGCGCCAGGCCTTCCAGGGAATCGACGATTTCGATGCGGCCGACGCTGCGGTCCGCGTCGGCAGCGGCAAGCCGCCCCTTTTCCACCAGCTTGGCGAGCGCCTGCGCGATCGAGTCCTTGGCCTTGCGCGCCGCGCCGGGCTGGCTGTCGAACAAGAGGGTGCGCGCGCCGCATTGCGCCAGCACCTGCGCGATGCCGCGCCCCATGGTGCCCGCGCCGGCCACACCGGCCACGAGATCGCTGCGCTTGGGATCTAGCAAGCCCTTATTTTAGCGGCCGGAACTCGCACTATAATCGCCGCGAGGAGGAGTCAGCATGAAACGCATAGTCGGGCTGGGCGGAGGCCTGGCCGCAGGGCTGCTGCTCGCGCTCGCCGCGCATGCGCAGCAATTCCCATCGAAGCCGGTCACGTTGATCGTCCCCTGGCCCGCGGGCGGGAGCAGCGACATCTACTTCCGCAAGCTCGGCGAGGTCACCGCCCGGCACCTAGGGCAGCCGCTGGTCATCGAGAACCGGCCCGGCGGCAGCGGGATGAACGGCCCGACCACCATGGCGAAGACGGCGAAACCCGACGGCTACACGATCTCGCAGTTCGTCATCACCGCGTTCCGCATGCCGCACATGCAGAAAGTCGACTGGGACCCGATCAACGACTTCACGTACATCATCGGGCTCGCCGGCTACACCTTCGGCATCGTGGTCAAGGCCGACTCGCCCTTCAAGAGCTTCAACGACCTGATCGCCTACGCCCGGGCCAATCCCGGCAAGCTGTCCTACGCCACGCCGGGGACCGGCACCTCGCTCCATCTTGCGATGGAAGAGATCGCCGCCAAGGCGGGAGTACAGTTCCTGCACGTGCCGTTCAAGGGCTATGGCGACGGCGCGATCGCGCTGATGGGCGGCCACGTCATGGTGCAGGTCGATTCCACCGGCTGGGCCAAGCAGGTGGATACGGGCGCCCAGCGGTTGCTCGCGACGCTCGGCGACAAGCGCACGCGCTGGGGCGCGCCGACTGTCAAGGAGCTTGGCGTCGATACGGTCTCGAACTCGCCGTACGGCCTGGTGGGGCCGAAGGGCATGCCGCGCGAGGTGGTGAAGGTGCTGCACGATGCGTTCAAGAAGTCGCTGGACGACCCCGAGTACCTCAAGCTGCTGGCGCAGCTCGACCAGCCCGCCTGGTACCAGTCGAGCGAGGATTACGCGCGCTCGGCGGTCGAGATGCTCAAGGCGGAGCGCGCCACGATCGAGCGCGTAGGACTACTTCTCAAGTAGAGGAGGCGCCATGAAGTATCGAAAGATTCTTCTCGCCTATAACGGCTCGCAGGAAGGCAAGCGCGCGCTGTTCGAATGCGCGGACCTCGCGAGCTTCCTCCAGGCCGAGACGCACCTGCTCGCGGTGGCGAGCATGCCGCCGAGCCTTTTCCTCACCGAGGGATTCGTGCCCGAGGAGCTGCTCGAGGAAGAGAAGAAGCGCACCCAGACGGTGCTCGACGAAGGCATCCGCTCCCTGCGCGACCGGGGCTTCAACGCCATGGGTCACCTCGCGGTGGGCGAGCCGGTGGAGGAAATCTGCCGCCTGGCGAAGTCGCTCGGCGCGGACCTCGTCGTGCTCGGCCACAACCAGAACACTTCCTTCGCCGCGCGCTGGTGGAAGGGCTCGGTGGGTGCGTCGCTCCTCGACTACGCGCCGTGCAGCCTGCTGATTGCGATGTCGAAAGGCTGAACGGCAGGATCGGTTCGGTTTTGTAGAATTCGAGCATGCTCAAAGGCAGGCTCGAAGATGACCGAATGCTCACCGGTCGGGGACGCTACGTCTCGGACTGGAACCTCCCCAACCAGGCGTATGCGCATTTCCTGCGCTCGGACCGTGCGCACGCCGAAATTATCTCGATCGACAAGGAAGCCGCGCTGGCTCATCCCGGAGTTCTCGCGGTATTCGCCGGCGAAGATCTCGACCTGAAATCGCTGCCGGCGGCGCTGCCCGCCAAGGGCCGCGGCGGCACGGAGCTCATCAACCCCGGACGGCCGGCGCTGGCCAAAGGACGCGTGCGCTTCGCCGGCGACGCGGTCGCGCTGATCGTCGCCGAAAGCGCGGTCGCGGCGCAGGACGCGGCGGAGCTGGTCGCGATCGAATACCGCGACCTGCCGGCCGTGGTGACGACCGAGGAGGCGCTCGCCGCCGGCGCGCCGCTGGTGCATGACTCGGTGCCGGGCAATATCGTGCTCGATTTCGAGTCGGGCGCGGAGGCCGCCGCCCGCGAAGCATTCGCGAAAGCGGCCCGCGTGATCGATCTGACGGTCGACGTCTCGCGCGTGGTCGGCAATCCGATGGAGCCGCGCGCCTGCCTCGCGGCATTCGTGTCGGACCAGTATCACCTCTACACCTGCACGCAGGGCGCGGCGATCATGCGCAACCAGCTCTCGGCGGTGCTCGGCGTGCCGCCGGAAAAGATCCGCGTGATCGCGGAGGAAGTCGGCGGCGGCTTCGGCGTGCGCTTCAACCTCTACCCGGAGTACTGCGCGGCGCTGTTCGCCGCGAAGAAACTCGGCCGGCCGGTCAAATGGACCGGCACGCGCTCGGAAGTGTTCCTCGCCGACGAGCAGGCGCGCGACGTGCGCTCGCGCGGCGAGCTCGCGCTCGACGGCCAGGGCCGCATCCTCGGCATGCGCTTCGACATGGTCGCCAACCTGGGCGCCTACCTCGCGCCTACTGGGCCGTTCATCAACACCATCGGCATCGTCAACTGCCTCTCGGGCGTGTACGACGTGCCCGCGACCTACGCGCGCATCCGCCTCGCGCTCACCAACACCGCGCCGATGGCGGCCTACCGCGGCGCAGGGCGCCCGATCATGTCCTACGCGATTGAGCGGCTGATGGACCATGCCGCGCGCGAGCTGGGCATCGACGCCACCGAGTTGCGGCGCCGCAACTTCATCCCCAAGGACAAGTTTCCCTACAAGATCGCCGCCGGCTTCGAGTACGACTGCGGGGATTTCGCGGGCGTGATGGACAAGGCGCTTCAAGCCGCTTCGTGGAAATCCTTCCGGCAAAGGCAGGAAGAGGCGAAGAAGCGGGGAAAGCTGCGCGGGCGCGGGATCGCGAGCTACATCGAAGCGACCGGCGCGGGGTTCGCGCCGCAGGACCAGGTCGAGCTTCGCTGGGGCGATGACGGGACGATCACCGTGTACGCGCCGACGCACAACCACGGCCAGGGTCACGAGACGACTTTCGCGCAGCTGCTTTCCGGGGTGCTCGGCATGCCGCTGGAGTCGTTCCGGCTGCGCACCGCCGGCCCGGAGTTCTACATCGCCGGTAATGCCACTGGCGGCTCGCGCTCGCTCCTCGCCGTCGGCAGCGTGGTGATGCTTGCGGGCCACGAGATGGTGAAGAAAGGCATGGCGCTCGCCGCCGAGGCGCTCGAGGCGGCCGAGGCCGACATCGAGTTCGTCAAAGGCCGCTACCGGATCAAGGGTACGGATCGTTCGATCTCTCTTCCGGATCTCGCGCAGCGGCTCGCGGCGGAAAAATCGCTCGACATCGCCTATCAAAACAAATTCGGCGCGACGTTTCCGAACGGCTGCCACATCGCCGAAGTGGAGATCGAGCCCGAGACCGGCAACGCGGAGATCGTTGCATACGTCGCCTGCGACGACGCGGGCAACATCATCAATCACCAGATCGTCGAAGGACAGGTGCAGGGCGGCCTCACACAGGGCGCGGGGCAGGTGTTCAACGAGGTCGCGGTGTACGACAGCGCCGGCCAGCTCCTCACCGGGAGCTTCATGGACTACGCGATGCCCAGGGCAGGGCTGGTGAACGGCATCAAGCTCCTCGAGCACCCGGTGCCGACCAAGCTCAATCCGCTCGGCGCCAAGGGCGTGGGCGAGGCGGGCGTGACCGGCTCGATGCCGGCGCTGATGAATGCCGTGGTCGACGCGCTGCGCCAGGCGGGCGTGCAGCACTTCGAGATGCCGGCGACGCCGGCGCGGATCTGGCAGGCGCTGCAGGAAGCCCGCAAGTAATGCGCCGCCGCGACGAGCGCATCCTCACCACGCACGTGGGCAGCCTGATTCGCCCGCAGCCGTTGCTGCCGTTCATCCGGGCAAAGCAATCGGGGCAGCCGTACGACGAGCAGGCGTATGCCGCCTGCCTCAAGGACTCGGTTGCCGAAATCGTTCAAAGACAGGCCAAGGCGGGAATCGACGTGCCGAGCGACGGCGAATTCGGCAAATCGATCAGCTGGTCGCAGTACGCGCTGGAGCGCCTGAGCGGATTCGAGCGCCGGCCGGTGACCACCGGCGCCAGCCGCTTCGCGAGCGGTGCCGATCGCACCCGCTTCGCCGAGTTCTACGCGGAGCTTGATGCGGCGAGTGGACCACCCGCGACGGCCGGGAGCAGCGTGGGCGAAGCCGTGTGCGTGGCGCCGATCCGCTACACCGGCCACGCTGAAGTGCAGCGCGACATCGCGAACTTCAAGGCCGCGCTTGCGCGCGCGGGCGTCGCCGAAGGATTTCTGCCGGTAGCCGCGCCGGCGAGCGTGATCCCCGACCGCAAGAACGAACACTACCGGAGCGACGAGGAGATGCTGGAAGCGATCGCCGACGCGATGCGCGACGAATACCGGGCGATCGTCGACGCTGGGCTGCTCCTGCAACTCGACGACGCGCGCGCGGCGGTGACCTACGACCGCATGGTGCCGCCGGCGAGCTTCGCGGACTACCGCCGCTGGCTGGAGCGCCAGGTCGACGCGATCAACCGCGCCACCGATGGGATCCCGACCGAGCGCATCCGCTATCACGTGTGCTGGGGCAGCTGGCCGGGGCCGCATACGAGCGACGTGCCGCTCAAGGACATCGTCGACCTGGTGCTGCGGGTGCGCGCAGGCGCCTATCTGATCGAGGCCGCCAACCCGCGCCACGAGCACGAATGGCGCGTCTGGGAGCGCGCGAAGCTGCCGAGCGGCGCGGTCCTCGTGCCGGGCGTGATCAGCCACGCCACCAACGTGGTCGAGCATCCCGAGCTGGTCGCCGAGCGCATCGTGCGCTTCGCTCGCCTGATCGGACGCGAAAACGTGATGGCGGGGACGGATTGCGGGTTCGCGCAGGGCCCGTTCCACCGCCGGGTGCATCCGTCGATCATGTGGGCGAAGCTGGAGACGCTCGCCGAAGGCGCGCGGCTCGCCACGCGGGAGCTCTGGAATTAGCTAAAGAAGCGACTGTAGTCGTCCCCGCGAAGGCGGGGACCCCGTTTAGAAAATCAGAAAGCCTCTCCAGAAAGATCTTTCCACTCGGGATTCATTTCCTCGATCAGCCTGATCTTCCACGCGCGGTTCCACTTCTTGAGTCTCTTTTCCCTTTGGATCGCCTCGTACATGTCCGCATGCGCCTCGAAGTACACGAGCGTGTGTAGGCCGTACTGCTTGGTGAATCCATCCGCGGAGTCGCTGCGATGCGCTTCAATGCGAGCGGCGAGGTTGCTCGTCACGCCTATGTAAAGCGTTCCATAGGGTTTGCTGGCGAGGATATAGACCACTGGTTGTTTCACGCGGCGAGCAACGCGCTTGCGCGAGCTCGCGTTGACTCAAAAACGCCCTAACGGGGTCCCCGCCTTCGCGGGGACGACTTTTGGGCCGTCCCTAGGCGGCCCTGAGATCGCGCCAGCGCTTGCCGTAGCCGCTTTCGAGGCTGCTCAGCCGCAGGCGAAAGGCGTCGAGCGCGCCGCGGATCTTCTCCCGGGGCGAATCGACGGGCTCGAGCTCGTGCCCGGAATAGAGCTCCTTCGCGTGCTGCACCAGCAGATCGATCTGCCGGTGGCACTCGGCGTCCTCGGTGAGGAGAAGGGCGGCCCAGCACAGGCGGCGGAACTCGAGCAGCGCTTCCTCGTCCGCGCGCCCGTCGTGCGCATGCGCAAGCAGCGCTTCGACTGCGGCGAGGTGGCTGCGGATCTTCTGGAGGCCGGCCTGGGTCATGAGGTGCACACATGTTTCCACTGACCCGGGGAACTGCACAACCGTCCTTCACAGCATTTTACGGCGTCGACTGTGACCAAAGTCACGTCCGGAGCTTCAAAGTGAGCGGCAGGGCCGCGGCGCAGAGCGCGGCCATCACCCAGAAGCCCTCGGCACCGATGCGCGAGTAGAGATGGCCCGACACGAAAGTGAGCAACGCGGTAGCGCTGCCGATGCCGACCGTGGCGTAAATCGCCTGCGCGCTTCCTTCGAGTCCCGGCGGCACCGTGCGCGCGATGAGCCGCATGCACGCGAGGTGCAGGAGGGCGAAGGTGACGCCGTGCAGCGGCTGCACGAGCGCGAGCGCCACCAGGTCGGTGGTATGCGCCATCACCGCCCAGCGCGCCACGCCGCAGAGCGCGGCGAGCGCGATCGCGCCCGCCGGCGTGAGACGCGCGATCAGCCTCGGGCCGACGATGAAGAAAACCACGACCTCCGCGGCCACTGCGAGCGACCACAGCAGGCTCGCGCTCGAAGCGCTTACGCCGGCCGCGCTCCAGCGGATCACCGCGAAGGCATCGTGCATGGCGTGGCTGCCGAGCACGAGCGCCGCCACGATCACCAGGTTGCGGAACAGGGGGATGCGAAGGAGCAGCGCGAGGCCGGCCGCGGGTTTGCGCGCGGCCGCAGCCGGCGGCTCGTGAGCGAATTCGGGAACGAAGAAGCCGGTGATCGCGGCCACGGCGAGCAGCGCGGCCTGGGACCAGATAATCGCCTCGAGGCCGAAGCCGCCGACCAGTTGCCCCGAGAGCAGGGTGCCGGCGATGAAGGCGGCCGAGCCCGCGCCGCGCACGCGGCCGTACTCGAAGCGCTCGCGCTTCGACGAGCCGAGCGCGAGCGCGTCCGCGAGCACGGTCATCGGTGCGAGGAACGCCGCGTGCAGCAGCGTGAGCAGCAGGAAAGCGGGAAAACCCTGTGCCGGCACGTAGGCGAACGTCACGAGCGCGGCGAACGCGATGCACAGCACGAGCACCGGGCGCAACGCCTGCGACAGGTCGCCGATGCGCGCCGCGACCGGCGCGGCGATCAGCCGGATCGCGGTCCCCGCGGCGAGCACCAGGCCGAGCTGCTCAGGGGCGATGCCCCGTTCGTTGACGAAAGCCGGAAGAAACGGCGACGCAACCCCGTACGCCGCGTACATCGCGGCGTACAGCGCGACGAAGTTCGGCAGCGAGGTTATGCGACGCGGCGGTCCGTGTAACGGGCGATGTCGTCTGCCGCGCCGATGAACGGCTCGCGCCGAACATCGTCTGCGGCGTCTGTGCGGCCTACCTCGCGGCGATAGTCCTCGATGCGCCGCACGCGGTCTTTCTTCCGCTCCTTGTGAATGCGGATCAAGACCCGTTCGCGCAATACACCGGATATCCCCACGGCCATGATCGCGCACCCAATCAGAGCGGGAACGATGCCCACATGCAGCTTGCCGAGGATCCAGACTGCCGCTTCATGGGTGGTCCAGGCCCAGTCGAACGGGAGCTGCGGAATGTACGCAAGCACCGGCGCGACTTTCCCTGCCTGGAGCAGCGCATGGTCGGTGAACATCAGCGCGGTCGGGAGCGCCACCCAAGGACCGCCTTCGAGGCGCACGCTGAACTGCCATGCGACGAGACCCAACAGGTACAGCACGGGGACCAAGCCGACGATCGCGACCCCAGCGGATAAGAGCAGAAGGGTCCTCGCCTTGAGCAGTCGAAACCAAGCTTTCATGCAATTACGCTCCTGGTTACCCCCCTTTTGCAGGTGAAAGGATGCCGTGCGCCGGCGTATGCCTGCTGGCGCCGCGGGTAGGTCGGTAGGACTATTGCAAGCAGTTGGCAATACAGTGAGTTTCGCCACACTCGTTTCGCCCCGCGCGCGTGTAGAGTTGCCGCGGGCCTTCAGGGGGACCACGTGCAGCGATGAGCGCGACGATTCTCGTCGTGGACGACAACGAGTGCATCCGCGAGCTGCTGTACCTGTACCTCTCGAGCGCCGGGTACCGGGTACTGACGGCAAAGGATGCCATGGTCGCCGGCCGGTTCCTGCGGGAGGACCGCGTCGACCTATTGCTCGCCGACGTCGAAATGCCGTTCATGAATGGCCTGGGCCTGGTGCAGGCGGTCAGGAACCATCCGTCGCTTTCTTCGCTCCCGGTCGTGTTCGTCACGGCGCATGCAGGCTATGAGCGCCGCGCCCGCGAGCTCGGCGCGGTCGCCTACCTGACCAAGCCCCTGCGCACCAGCGAGCTCTTCGCCGTCGTGAGCGAGCAGCTCAAGGGCCGCGCGCGGTAAGGCAGGCAAGCGAAAAAGTCAATAAGGAGCGGGTCGTTAGACCGCTACACGGTCTAAGGGTGACCCTGAGGCATCCCGGGCATTCCCTGATTGAGCGGTTGGCCGCGGGGCGGAAAGATCATGGACGTAGCGAGAGGCAGAGGAGGCCTCCAATGGCACGAACGGTTTACGGAAGCGCGAGGTCCGTAACTTCGATCCTGCGGGAAGACGGCACGGTCTATTTCGCGGTGCAGTACGCGCCCAAGCCGGTCAGCGAGCGGGTGCTCGACTGGACGTTGGCAGGCCTGTGGCTCATGGTCGCCGCGGTACTGGTGGCCACCGCGTTCTCAATCTGATCTTGTAACCCTGCGTCGGTCGCGCCAGGTCGCCTGAACGGGCGGCCTGATATGGTGGTGCCGTCATGAGATCGCTTGGCACCAGACCGCAGGGCGCTCGCCTGGAGCGCATCAAAGCGTCGCCGCGCTGGGCCGGGGAACGCTTCCGCAACCTCCATCCCATCCTGCCGGGCCTGCGCAATCCGAACGTGCCGATGCCGACGCTCACCGAGTTTCTCTGCGGCGGCGAACGGCGGGTGCCGTCGCGCCCCCTGCCTGCGGTGAACCCGCTCGAGGGATGGCGCGGCGGGCCCCAGAGCGGCTTGCGGGCGACCTGGCTCGGCCATTCGACCGTGCTGATCGAGATCGACGGCCTGCGCGTGCTAACCGATCCCGTCTGGGGTCCGCGCGCTTCTCCGCTGCTTCTTGCCGGCCCGAAGCGCTTTCAGCCGGTACCGGTCGCCTTGAGCGCAATGCCGCCGGTCGACCTCGTCGTCATCTCGCACGACCACTACGATCACCTCGACTACCCGACGATCCGTGCCCTCGCCAAGGCCGATGTGCCATTCGTCACGTCGCTCGGCGTAGGAGCACACCTCGAAGCATGGGGAGTGCCGCCGAGGCGGATTACCGAGCTCGACTGGTGGGAGTCGCACCAGTTGCCGATGGGCGGGCTTACGGTGAGCGCGGCGCCCTCGCAGCATTTCTCGGGCCGCACGCCGAAGATGCGCAACGCGACGCTCTGGTCGTCGTTCGCGATCCGCGCCGAGCGCCACGCCGTCTTCTTCAGCGGCGATACGGGGCTCACCACCGAATACCAGGCGATTCGCGAGCGGCTGGGACCTTTCGACCTCGTCATGCTCGAAGTCGGTGCGCTGCACGCTTCCTGGGGCGACATGCACCTCGGTCCGGAAAACGCGCTTAGGGCACTTGCGCTCTTGGGTGGGGGCGCGCTCCTACCCGTGCATTGGGGAACGTTCAGTCTCGCCATGCACGCCTGGGATCAGCCGGCGGAGGTTCTGTTCGAGCTTGCGCCGAAGACCGGCGCACGGCTCGTGATGCCGAGGCTCGGCGAACCGATGGAGCCGGCGCATGCGGAGCGCGTGGAACCGTGGTGGCGCAGCGTCGACACCGTCGTCCAAGCGCCTGCAACCGAGCCGGATACGGGCAAGCTGCCGAGCGCTATGCCCTGGCCGCTGGATTGAGGTCTAAGGCACCTTCAGGGTCCGCGCGCGCTCGATATCGGTAGCGCGCGCCAGCGGCTCGCACCGCTCCTTCGGTATCGTGGGGTACCGATCCCGGAACTCGCGCTGCAGGGCTTCGTCTTGGGCGGCGACCTCGGCGGGCGTCCATCCAGTGGCTCTAATCGCGTGGCCGCGGACGTTCTCGAGCCATGCCCGCCGCTCAGCGTTTAGCTCGCCGCAGCGCTCAAGGAGGTAAATGTTTTCGGCCACGCCGTTGTAGCGCATGACCGGAGGGACTCCTTGGCCGGCTGCAGGGGTGGCCAAGAGCACGAGGCAGACCGATAGCGCCGTCGTTCTCATATCCCGAATTTTAGGCGGCAGACGCTTGCCGCTAGGCTAGCAGGCGTTAGGCCGGCTTCTTTCCCCATCGCGCCCAGTACTCCTCCCCACTGCGCTCGACGCTGAAGCGGATGACGGTCTGGGCGTCGATGCCGAGCACCGTACGCGCACGGTCTTCGGGCAGCGAGCCCGCCAGCGCCTCGCCATGGACGATCAGCCCCTCGGCACCGTCGGCACCGATCGCGATCTTGCAGTGCTCGAGGCGCTCGCGCCCGGCCGCGGTATCGGACCATGGACGTCCGCCCTCGACATTGGGCGCCCAAAGAAGACACGCGCACGCACCATCGCGCGTGACGATCGCGTCGTGCCAGATCGCCATGACCACGCCTCCGTCGGACTTGCGCACGCCGCTCCAGCTCGTGCGCGGGTCCTGCAGCCAGACGCCGCGCGCCCCGAACGCCTTGCTGCGCGGCAGGAGGCTGCCGCGCTTGTCAGCGCCGCGGCCGCGGTCGGGCCCGCGCTTCGGCCGCTCCTTGGCGAGCTCGTCGCAAAGGGTCGCGAGCTCTTGCTCGCCCAAGCGTGCGGCGTTCGCCTGAAGGTTTACGAGGTCCTGCCTGCTCAGCTGGTCCAGGCGCTCGCGCGTCCATTGGCTCGCACGCCCGCTCTTGAATGCCCCGGACAGTGATGGCTTCATCGCCTATCTCCGCTTGAAAGGAAAGCGGCGGCGTGCCGCCGGGGGCGCGCTATCGAGATGCCGATAGTTGATGCGGCCGCGGCTCACGTCGTACGGCGACATCTCGAGATTGACGCGATCGCCGGCAATGATGCGGATGCGCCGCTGGCGGATCTTGCCGCCCGCATACGCAAGGACGTCCGCGCCGTTGGTCAGCCGGACGCGGAACTGGGTGTTCGGCAGCACTTCCTGCACCGTGCCTTCCATCTCGATCATCTCTTCTTTGGCCAAGAGGTGCTCCTTTCTGTTTTAGCCGGAAAGCCGGATTCCCGGCCTTCCGGTCGCTACGCTGCGACGGTTTGCGCTAGAGCGCCTTGATGTTCGTCGCGGCCGGGCCCTTGGGTCCCTGCGTAACGTCGAACGAAACCTGTTGCGCTTCCTTCAGCGACTTGTATCCGTCCATCTGGATCGAACTGTGGTGGGCGAAGAGATCCTTGCCGCCGTCGTCCGGGGTAATGAAACCGAAGCCTTTGGAATCGTTGAACCACTTCACTTTGCCGGTTGCCATTCTGAGTTCCTTTGCTAACCACGGGACGGTATCCGGTCCCGCATACGGGCATGACGATCAAGGAAGGAACTGAACGGGCCGCTTCGGCGCCGCGCGAGCGGCGAGGAGGGGACTGCGCACTCCACTACTTGAAGATCACTGCCCGAGCACTTTAACACGCATTCAACTTTTGACCGAGTTGCACGGTCCGTTCGGCGCACGCCGCCGAAAATAACCCTCCGGGCGTCCGAAATGGGCGTATAACCGGTGGACGTAGCCTCCGATAGCCGGCGCTCCGCCGGTTCCCTCCCTCGCTACGCGTCGGTCCGCGAAGGAGCAAGCATGGCTTACTGCGTGATCATCCCTCTGCATCATCCCGAGGCGCGCCGCGCTAAGACCACGACGCTTTCGCGCGCCGAGGCGTTGCGCGCGCACGGTGCCGCGCCGACGAATCCGTCGGCGAGCTGGAGCGGAATCCGCGACGACGACGGCATGGTCCTCTTCGTGCTGTGCGCCGAAGACATCCGGACCGACAGTGCGGGCACCCGCTGTCTTCTGTGGTCGCCCGGCGGCGGCGATTCGCCGGAGCGCCGCGAGCGGCTCGAGCATTGTCTGCGCGCGGTCGAGCACGGACAGGCCGAGGCGCTGCTCGCGTCTGCGCGCGGCATGTGCGTGGATCCGCGCCTGGTGCTCGGGGTGCGCGTGGAGCGGCATCGCGGAGAGTACTGGGCGAAATGGGGCAGCGCCGGGCGCATGGTGATGCCGCCGGCATATGACGCACTGGAACGTGCTCTTGTCGCAGCTTAGCGAGGCCCCGGCGGCGACTGCCTCTCCGATTTCAGGGTTCCTCGGCCTGCTCGAGGCCCACTGTCCGGCGGTGAGCTCGGTGTGGATGATCGGCGAGCGCGCCGGGAGCGCGGCGCCGCATCAGCCCGGCCCGCTGGTCTGGGACCTGCTGGTGTTCGCCGACGCCGCGACGCTCCAGCGCCTGCGCGTCGCCACGCACCTGCACCGGCGCGACGTGCGCATGCGCGTGGTGACGGACGGCGACGCCTACGCGGTCGCTTGGGGCGACCTGCCGGGCTACGGCTCGCTCTTCCAGTGGGAATGGCTCCAGGCGAGCGACGCGGAGGCTTTCTATTCCGAGGCGCACTGGCGCGAGCCGGTGCAGGCCCGCGTCGTCACGCGGACCCGTCGCAAGGCGCTTTGTCTCTGGCGCAAGCGGCAGCGCGACAGCCGCTGAGCTTGAACGTTAGGACCCGGGCACCATGCCCGCGGGCAGCGTTTCCACGTAACGGCAGATATCGCCGGGGCGCGTGAGCCAGACACGGCTGCGC
Organism: Burkholderiales bacterium; assembly: GCA_035649875.1. GTDB lineage: Bacteria > Pseudomonadota > Gammaproteobacteria > Burkholderiales > SG8-39 > SCGC-AG-212-J23. The sequence goes on from DASRIR010000406.1 coordinate 20,599, forward strand.
GGCTTGACGATGTGCTCGATCACCCGCCGGAAGCGGCGAAGCCGGTGCGGCTGGCCGAGAATGAAGCTATGCAGCACCACGCTCATGACCAGCGGCCGCCGCGCCGACTCCTCGAGCATTTCCTCGAAGTGGTCGATCAGGTTCTCGCAATAAAGCTGTGAGGGCGTGCGGCGCGTTACGGCCTCGAGCGAGTCGTTGAGATCGTGCGCGTAGGGGATGGAAAGGATGGGGCCGTGCTTGGTGCGGAACCAGACCGGCTGGTCGTCGAGCGGCCAGTCCATCATGTAGCGGAAGCCCGCCTCGCGCAGCAGGTCGAGCGACGCATGCGTCTGCGAGATGTAGGGCGCGAGCCAGCCGAGCGGCCGCTTGCCTTCGTGCTTCTCGATCGTGTCGGCCGCTTCCTGAATCAATTGTTTTTCAGCGGCTAAAGGCAAGTCGGCTTGGCGCTCGGCGTTGGTGCGGCCGTGGCCGACGATCTCGTCGCCGCGCCTGCTGAACGCGGCCACCATCTCCGGGCAATAGTCGTAGAGCTCGGTGTTGACGAGCAGGGCGTAGGGCAGGTCGTGCGCTTCAGCGAGCTCGAGCAGGCGCCAGGCCCCGACGCGGTTGCCGTAGTCCCGCCAGGCGAAGCTGCGCGTATTCGGTTGGGGATGCGGGGCCGCGTAGTCGTTGCCGAGACCCTCGCCGAAGGAAAAGTGCTCGACGTTGAGGCAGAAGTGCACGGCGAGGCGCTTGCCGCCTGGCCAGCTGTAGTCCTTGCGCTGGGTGATCGCGGAGTAGTCGTAGCGGCCGTGGGTTTTCAGCGTCATGTCGATTCCCTCGGAAAAGTGGAACGGTTCGGACCGGTCGTCCCCGGAAGCGGCGGCTGGCATTATCCTGCGCTCTGGCCACTCACCGGCGTGCCAATGGACAAGCTCGAGCTCACGATCCGCAACGGCACCGTGGCGACCGCCACGGAGACGACGCGCTGCGACGTCGGCATCAGCGGCGAGAAGATCGTCGCCCTCGCCGACCGACTGCCGAAGGGAACGCGCGACATCGACGCCGAGGGCCGCTACGTGCTTCCCGGCGGCATCGACAGCCATTGCCATATCGAGCAGCTCTCGGGCATGGGGATCATGTCGGCCGACGATTTCTACAGCGGCACGGTGTCGGCGGCGTTCGGCGGCACG
>DASRIR010000407.1:0-26888 GCA_035649875.1 Burkholderiales bacterium
GTCGAGGCGCTGATCAACGAGTCGCGCACCTCGCTCGACGCAACGCGGCGCGCCGCGGCCTACGACAAGATCGCGCAGCAGGTGCAGAAGGACCGGCCGATCGTGTACCTCTTCCACCGGCACTGGCTGTGGGCGCACAACGCCAAGATGACCGGCCTGCGCACGGTTCCGGACGGCATGGTGCGCGTGCAGGGCTTGAAGATGAACTAGGGAATTCTGAAAAGGCCACTGAATGGTTGTCCCCGCGAAGGCGGGGACCCCATTAGGTTTTGAGAGAAAGTGGAAACGCTCAACTGGGTCCCCGCCTTCGCGGGGATGACGTACTAGCGTGCTGAACTACCTGCTGCAGCGTCTCGCGACGATCATCCCGACGCTGTTCTTCGTCTCGGTCCTGATCTTCGGGCTGCAGCAGCTCCTCCCCGGCGACCCGGCGATCGCGCTCGCCGGCGAGGAGCGCGATCCGGAAACGATACGCTACCTGAGGGAGAAGTTCCATCTGGACGAGCCGCTGCCGATGCGCTACTGGCACTGGCTGTCGGGCGTGCTGCACGGCGACCTCGGCGACTCGGTGCGCATCCAGAAGCCGGTCACCGAGCTGATCCTCGAGAAGCTGCCGGTCACGATTCAGCTCGCCGCGATGGCGATGGTCATCGCGCTTCTCATCGGCATCACCGCGGGCGTGATCTCGGCGGTCAAGAAGGACACCTGGTGGGATTACGGCGCCAACATCTTCGCGCTCTGGGGACTTTCCACGCCGAACTTCTGGCTCGGCATCTTGCTGATCCTGCTGTTCGCGGTGCAGCTCGGCTGGCTGCCGGCTTCCGGCTACGTCAGCCCGTTCGAGGATCTCAAGGCCAACCTCTCGGCGATGATCATGCCGGCGTTCGTGCTCGGCAACGCGATCGCCGCGGTGCTCATGCGCCACACGCGCAGCGCGATGCTCCAGGTACTTTCCTCGGACTACGTCAGGACCGCAAGAGCGAAAGGACTCGATGAGCGCGTGGTGGTGCTCAAGCACGCGCTGCGCAATGCACTGATTCCGGTCATTACCCTCGGCGCGCTCGAGTTCGGCACGCTGCTTTCCGGCGCGGTACTTACCGAGCAGGTGTTCACCATCCCGGGCTTCGGCAAGCTCATCGTCGACGCCGTGTTCAACCGCGACTATCTCGTGGTGCAGGGCGTGGTGCTCTTCACCGCCACCGTCTATATCACGCTCAACCTGCTCGCGGACCTGGCGTACTTCGTCGTCAATCCGCGGCTGCGGCACTGATGGCCGCCGTTGTTTTCGAAAGGATCGAAGCAACGCATCAGCGCCGAGTCTTCCGGCGTCTGCTGAAGCGGGGCGGTGCGATGTTCGGGCTGGGCGTGGTCGCTTTTTTCATCATCATTGCTTTGTTCGCACCCTGGATCGCGCCCCACGATCCTCTCGGCACCAGCTGGAGCGCGGTGCGCGCCGCGCCGAGCGCCGCGCACTGGTTCGGCGCCGACGAGCTCGGGCGCGACGTGCTCTCGCGCATCGTCTGGGGCGCGCGCGCGTCGATCCTCGCCGGCGTGGTATCGGTGTCGATCTCGCTCGCGCTCGGCGTGCCGATCGGCCTGGCCGCGGGCTACCTCGGCCGCTGGGTCGACGCGCTCATCTCGCGCATCACCGACGCGATGCTCGCCTGCCCATTCCTGATCCTCGCGATCGCGCTCGCCGCCTTCCTCGGGCCGAGCCTGACCAACGCCATGATCGCGATCGGCATCTCAGCCACGCCGATCTTCATCCGCCTGACGCGCGCGCAAGTGCTCGCCGCGAAGTCCGAGGACTACGTCGAAGCCGCGCGCGCGCTCGGCAACCCCCACCTGCGGATCGCGCTGCGCCACATCTTCCCCAATATCGTCGCGCCGCTCATCGTCCAGGCCACGCTCGCCATCGCCGCCGCGGTGATCGCCGAGGCGAGCTTGTCTTTCCTGGGATTGGGCCAGCAGCCGCCGGCACCGAGCTGGGGCAGCATGCTGAACACCGCGCGCAACTACGTCGACCAGGCGCCGTGGATGGCGATCTGGCCGGGCCTGTCGATCTTCCTGCTGGTGCTGTCCTTCAACCTGCTCGGCGACGGCCTGCGCGACGCGCTAGATCCGCGCCACAAGTAAGGCCACGCCCAGCGCGAACGCGGACAAGCCGAGGGACGCGACGCAGAGCGCGGTCAGCCGCCTGAAGCGCGCTTCGGCAGTTACCGCCGCCTGCTCTATGGCCGCAACGGTGGCCTGGAGCTGAGCCGCGAGCTCGCGGATGTGCTCCGCATTCTTCGATACCGCCGACTGCAGCTCCGCGACCTGCTGCTGCAGAAGCGCTGCCTGATTCGGCGCGTGGGGCGAGCTTTTCTTGGTGAACACTGGACCGGCCGCGGAGATGATCGTGCCCACGTGCGGCAGAACCGCCTTGAGCGCCGGGATGAGCCAGCCTGTCATTTATCGACCTCCAGGTTCAGAGAAACGTTTACGCATGGTCGCGCGTGCGACCCTGTTGCCGGGAAGATGGCGCGGCTTGCGGATCACCTTGAAGCCCGCGCGGCGGAACATCGGCTCGGTGCCGAAGAACGCGTTGTCGTCGCCGGTTCGCGCGCTCCCCGCGCGCGGATAGGCCTCTACCGCCGGCGCGCCATGCTTCTTGGCAAACGCAACCGCCGCCCTGATCAGCGCGATGGCGATGCCGCGCCCGCGCGCGGAAGGACGGACCGTAACGCAGGGAATGACCCACACCTCCTCTTCATCGACACGCGGTGTCGCGCGCGAGTTCTCGATACGCCGATATTCGGTTCGCGGCGCGACCGCGATCCACCCCACGGCCTGGTCGCCCTCGAACGCGAGCAGGCCCGGCGCGCGCCGCCGGCACGCCAGCTTGCTCATGGCCGCGCGCCGGCGCTGGCTCCCCATGCCTTGCGCCTCGGCATTCCCCAGCCGCGGGTACATGCACCAGCAGCCCGCGCCCCAGCTGCCGCGCAGGACCGCGCCGAAATCATCCATCAGGCTCGGCGTCAGCCGCCGAAATACCAGCGTCATGCGCCCGGCTTCAACGACCGTCGATGAGGTCGGAGGCCATGAGCTCGGGCGCGATGCCCTCAGCTTCGGCGGCGTCGAAGTTGAGCTCGATCTTGATGCCGTTCGGGTCGTGGAAGAAGAGCTGGAACAGCGCCTGGCCGTTTGCTCTTCGTTGAGTGAAGGAAACACGCTCGCTGCGCAAGTGTTGCAGCATCTGTTGCAGCCCCGTTGCACGGAAGGCGATGTGGTCGATGGCGCCGGTGCCCTGCCCGCTGGCCTGCGACGTGCGGCCGAGATACTGCTTCTGGATCGCGCCCGCCATCTTCGCGCTCGGGCCGATGTGCACCACGTCGACGCCGCCGAGGTACATCCAGTGCACCGGGAAGCCGAAATCGGGATGCGGCCCGCTCGTCATACCCAGGATGCGCGCGTACCAGTCGCGCGTCGCGTCGATATCGTCGGCCGCGACGAGGAAGTGCTCGATGTGCGAAAGAGGCATACCCTACTATATAACGCTCACGCCGGCGGCCGTACCCTAAGCACGTTGTGCGCGAGCACCGGGCGCTGGAATCCCTTGAGCGCGAGCTCCCCGACCGCCTCGAGCTCGGCCTGCTCCTCGACCTTCGAGAAGATGCGCGGCGAGATCAGGATCTGGTCGTGCTTTGCCTCGCCGCAAAGCCGCGCGGCAAGATTGGTGACGGCGCCGATGGCGCCGTAGTCGAGGCGACCCTCGAAGCCGATGGTTCCGATGGTCGCGTAGCCGCCGGCGATGCCGACGCCAAAGCCGAGCGCGTGGCCGCGCTTCTTCCACGCGCGCACCAGCGCGCCGACCGACTCGCGCATGGCGAGCGCCATGCGGATCGCCTGCAGCTCGTGATCGGGCACCGGCACCGGGTCGTTGAACAGGATCATCACCCCGTCGCCGGCGAAGTGCTCGATAGTGCCGTCGTGCGCCATGATGGCGCGGCCGAGCTCGGCGTGGTATTCGCGCAGCACGCGCATCACCTCCTCCGGCTCGGCGGTCTCGGTGAAGCCGGTGAAGCCGCGCAGGTCCACGAACACTACCGTGATCTCGCGCCGACGCGTCTTCAGCGGGTCGTCGGCGTCGCCGGCCATGATGAGGTCGCTCACCTTGGGCGAAAGGAAGCGCGTGAGCTTGGACATCTGCCCGATCTGGGTCACCTGCTCGGTCACGCGCGTTTCCAGCCTCGCGTTCCATTCTGCAATCTGCGCCGCCTGCTCCTGGAGCTGCACGTTCTTGTCGCGGATCTCGGCGTTGAGCGCCTCGAGTACGCGGTTCTTCTCGGTGATCACCTTGTTCGCTTCCTCGGTGCGGCGCGTCGCCTCGATCAGGTCGCGCTCCGCCTGCTTCTGCTGCGTGATGTCGGTCATCACGGTCACGGTGCCGCCTGCCGCCACGCGCCGGCGCAGGATGCGGTACCAGCGGCCGTCGGGCGCGTGGTCCTCGAAGCTCTTGCCCGAAGGATTGCGCAGGCTCTCCACGCGCCGCGCGACCTGCTCGTCCACGTCGCCCTGGCCGTAGTAGCCGTTGTTTGCGAGATAACGCAGGAAGCCGGTGTATGAGCGGCCCGGCTGCAGGAGCTCCGCCGGCACGATATACATCTCCTTGAAGCGGTCGTTGCAGAAAACGATGTTCAGCTGCTCGTCGGTGTAGACGAGCGCGCCCGGCATATTGTCGAGCGCGACGTGCAGCTCGACCTCCCTGGCGGCGAGCGCGGCCTGCGCCTGCTTCTCCTCGGTGATGTCGGTCATTACGGTGACCGTGCCGCCGCCGGCGACGCGCCGGCGCAGGATGCGGTACCAGCGGCCGTCGGGCGTGTGGTCCTCGAAGGTCCGGCCGGAAGGATTGCACAGGCTCTCCACACGCTGGGCGACGAGCTGCTCCACGTTCCCCGGACCGTAGTAGCCCGTGTCGGCGAGATAACGCAGGAAGTCGACGTACGGCCGGCCCGGCTGCAGCAGCTCCCTGGGTACCTTGTACATCTCCCTGAAGCGCTCGTTGCAGAAGACCAGCTTCAGGTTCTGGTCGGTGTACGCGAGCGCGCCCGGCATGTTGTCGAGGGCAAGCTCGAGTTGCCGCTCTACAACGACGGTTTTCACTTGGCGCGGAGGAAATCCATCGGTACTAATATATAACGATGTACATCTCCGACGCTAAGCGCCTCACCACGGAAGGCGCCAGGAAGATCAAGAACGCTGCAGTGAAGGCGGCCGAGAAGGCGGGCATTCCCATTACCGTTGCGATCGTCGATGCGGGTGGCCACCTGCTGCTCCTTGAGCGCATGGACGGCGGCAAGTTCCATTCGGTGCACTCGGCGACCACCAAGGCCGTATGCGCGGCCTCCAACAGGCGCAACACGGGCTCGACCGGCGCGGTCGGCCAGTCGCTCGACGTGCTGCACGCGCTCGGGCTTGCGCTCGCCGCCGGGCCCGAGCGCTGGACCGCGATGGAAGGCGGCTGCCCGATCATGGTCGGCAACGAGTGCGTCGGTGGCGTCGGCGTCGCCGGCGGCAACTTCGAGTTCGACGAGAAGGTCGCGCGCGAGGCCGCAGAAGCGATCAAATGAAGGTCGCGTGCCTCGGAATGGGCTGGTGGTCGGACGTGCTCGCCGATGCGATCAAGCGCTCGGGCAAGCTCGACATCGTCAGCTGCTACAGCCGGTCGCGCGAGAAGCGGGAAAAATTCGCCGCCAAGTACGGCTGCAAGGCCGCCGGGTCGTACGAGGAGATCCTCGAGAACCCGAAAGTGGAAGGGATCATCAATACCACGCCGAACTCCGTGCACCGCGAAACGACCATCGCCGCGGCGAAGGCGGGCAAGCACACATTTCTCGACAAGCCGATCGCCAACACGATCGAGGATGCGCGCGCGCTCACCGAAGCCTGCCGCAAGGCGAAGGTCGTGCTGGCGCTGGGCTATCAGCGCAGGCGGGAAAGCCAGTTCCGGTGGATCAAGGAGAGGATTGAATCATTCGGCAAACTGGTCAATGCGGAGGCCAACATCAGCCGCGACCGGCTCGGGAAGATCGACCTCAGCTCGTGGCGCTACACCGCGGAGGGCATGCCTGGCGGCGTGATGCTGCAAATCGGCATCCACTACACCGACGTGCTTGAGTACCTGATCGGTCCGGTGACGGCGGTGAACGGGCGCTTCGTGCGGCTCGTGCTGCCGGGCGACAACCCGGACGTGGCGAGCCTGGTGCTGGAGCACGAGAACGGCGCGCTCTCGACGCTGAACGCCAGCTACGCCTCGGCTTCCGAGTATTACCTGGTGAACATCTACGGCAAGGAAGCGAGCGCCTATTACGATCTTCATACGGGCTTGCGTTGGCTGAAGCGCGGCTCGACTCAGTCGGAGGCCGTCTCGGTCGGGAAAAGCGATCCCCTGGTGGAAGAGCTGGAGGAATTCGCTCGCGCAGTGCGCGGCGACGGCGAGCCGGAGATGGATGGCGAGCGCAGCACGCGCTCGCTCGCGGTCCTGCTGGCGGGAATCAAGTCCGCGAGGGAAGGCCGCCGCGTCGAGATAAAGGAGGTGCTCGGGTGAAAACGATACTGGCCGTAACTGCACTCTTGGCGGCTGTGACGGTAAATGCGCAGGAACCGCCATTTCCGCAAAGGGCGCCGCTGGAAATCACGGTGCTCTTCCCTGCCGGCTCTTCCGCCGACGTCACTGCGCGCATGCTCGCCGACGGGATATCGAAGAACCTCGGGCAGCGCGTCCTGGTCGTGAACCGGCCCGGCGCGGGCGGCGCGATCGGCTACAAGCACGTCGCCTCGCAGAAGGCCGACGGCTATTCGCTGGTGTGGAACTCGAACTCGATCTCGACCACGTTCCATTCCGGGCAGCTCGACTTCGATTACCAAAGGTTCGACGCGGTGGCGCGCGTGCTGTCGGAGTCGGTGGTGGTCGCGGTGCGCAGCGATGCGCCGTGGCGCACCCTGAAGGACCTCGTTGCCGACGCGAAGGCGAAGCCGAAAACAATCAGCGTCGGCCACTCGGGCGTGGGTAGCCATACGCACATCTCGCTCGCGGCCCTGGTGGGCAAGGCTGGAGTGGAAGTCAATGAAGTGCCGTTCGCCGCCGCGCAGGTCGTGCCGAGCGTGGTCGGCGGCCACGTCAACGCGGTGGTGCAGTTCCCCGCGGCGCTCGCCGCGCCGATGAAGCAGGGGCAGCTGCGACTGCTGGTCGCGCTCACGCAGAGCCGGGATCCGGCGTGGCCGGAGGTCCCCACCGCGCGCGAGCTCGGCTTCGACGTGGCGCTCGACGCCTGGCGCGGCATCGCCGTGCCGAGGGGAACGCCGCGCCAGGTCATCTCTGCCCTAGAAACCGCCATCCGGAATACGGTGAGCTCGCCCGAATTCGTGAAGGCGGCCGAGAACGTCGGGGTGCGGCCGGCGTTCATGCCCGCCGAGGAATTCAGCGCCCTGATTTCAAAGGAGGACGCGGCGCTGTCGCGCCTGATGCAGCAGATCGGCCTGAAAAAGTAGCCCCGCTGCCTAGTTGCGGTTCTCCGGGGTCGTAGCCCCCGATGCGGGAGTGCGCTCCTGGGAGGTGCCCGGGGCTTTCTGCGCGGCGGTCGCCGCCGGCGGTTGCGGCTTCGCAGCGGAAGGCGCCGGGGTCTTGGACGCGGCGGCCGCGCTCCCGACCGGCTGCTTCTTTTTCGAGGAAGCGCTCGCCTGCGCGATCAGCTGGCCGCAGTTGCTGTCCTTGCCCTTGCCCTCCTGGATGAGCGGCAGGATGGACAGCAGCGGGTTGAGGATCCCCAGCGCGATCACGCCGCCGCCTCTCGCGGCGAGCTTGCCCATGTCGGGGCCGATGTCGGGCTCGCTGAAGGTGCCCTTGATGTGAAGCGGCGTCCTTAGGGAGCCGACGCCGCGGTCCTTCGGCTGGGGCTTGAGGGAGATGTCCATCTCCTCGGTCTTCAGGTTGATCGTGCCGCCGCCGGTGACGTTGGTCACTGTGGTGTCGAAAACCAGGGCGTTGGTCCGCGCGATGCCGCCCTTGACGTCGAAATCGGCGATCGCGCAGCGGATTTCGATGTCCCGGTCGCCTCTCATCTTGATTTGCGCCACATCCCACAGGTCGAGCGCGACCAGCTCCATCAGGAAGCGGCTGATCTTGCCTTCGTCCATGTAGATGCCGATCTTGCCGTCCGCCGAGCCGAGCAGCTTGCCGACCGAGTCGCCGCCGCCGGCGAGCTCGAGCAGCCCGTTCAGGTCGCCGATCGAGCTTTGCGCCTGCTTCACGGTCGGGAAGAGCTTGGCAAGCTGCAGTTTCTGCACGCGCATCCTTACATCGCCGTGCATCGGTTCCTTGGTCCCGTCCAGCCGCACCGTGCCCGCGATCCTGCCGCCCGCGATGCCGAAGGCGAGCGGATCGAGCGTCAGCACGCGATCGCGCAGCAGGATGCGGGTCGCGAACTGGTCGATCGGCAGCTGCTTCGGGCGATTGATGGTGCCAGCGTTGATCTTCACGTCGGCATCGACGCTCTCCCAGCGCTCGGGCGAAAATGGCATGTCGGGCAGCACGCCGCTCTCGCGCGGCTGGTCGGTGCCGACGAGCGCGCCGAGGTCGGCAAAGTTGAGCACCTTGGCTTGGATCTCGCCCTGCATGAACGGGCGCTGGTCCTTGCCCGTCTGGACGCGAATCGAGCCCGCCAGGTCGCTCTCGCCGACCTTGCCGTTGAAGTTCTCGAACAGCCAGGTCCCGTCGGTCCGAACAAGCCGGCCCGAAACCGTGTACGGGCTGGTCTTGGGAAACGCGAGCCCGATAATGTCGTACAGCTCGTCCATCGACTTGCCGGCCAGCCGCTCGAAGCGCAGGTCGATGCCCTTGAATCCGACGAGCCCGGTGAGCGTGCCTTCGACCTTGGCAGAGGTATCGCCGATCTGGATGTCGCCTTTCACCGGGAAGGGCGTGGTCTGGTCGCGGATCGAGAGCACGTGGCCGGCGCGCCCTTTCGTCTTGAGCGGCATGCCGTTGTACTCGCCCTTGGCGCTGAACTCGACCCCGGCCTCGTCGGTCGAGACGTCGGCGACGATGCTGTGCCCACTCGCTTGGTCCTCCCAGCGCAGGCGGCCTTCGTCGATGGTGAGCAGTTTTACAACGAGGCGCGATGCCTCCTTCTGCTCCTCGGGGTCTTCCTTGAGGATCCAGTTCCGCCGGCCGTCCTTGTCCTGCTCCAGCGACAGCTCGGCGGTTTCCAGGTGCACCTCGGGCAGCACGACGCGCCCCGAGAATAGCGACAGCAGGCTGATCGAGGCCTCGATCGCTTCGGCCTCGATCAGGTAGTCCGCCTTTCCCCAGTCCGCATTGCCGAAGCGCACGTTTTCGACGCGGATGCGGGGATGCAGCCAGCTCCAGACCGGCTTGAGATCGCCCTCGATCGAGAGCTCGCGACCTGTCGCGTCGCTGACGGCGCGCATGATCGGACCGCGCAGGGCGTTCAGGCCGAATGTAAAAAGGAGCGCGAGTGCAACGAAGAGGATGAGTACAGCACCGCCGAACCACTTCAGAGCACGCACAATTTGCAATGGAGCAAATCGCGTGCCGCAAGCCCTCTCTGTCGGGAGGCGACCTACGCCGTCTGCGCTTGCTTCACCTTTCCCAGCCAGTCCTGGCACCACTCGAGCGCGGTTTCCTCGGGCAGGATGCCGCTCGAGGCGTCGTGCGTGTGGCGCTCGCCGATGCGCCGGGCGCCGAGCTCGGTCAGGATGTCGTCGAAGCGCTTGCCGCCAAAGTTAAAGGTCTCGGCGTACGTCCGGTCGCCCAGGCCGAAAACGCCGTAGCGCAGGTGGGAGAGATCCGGCCGCGCCTGCTGCAGGTGCTCGTACAGGGACTTCGCGTTGTCCGGCACGTCGCCTTGGCCGTACGTCGAGGTGCAGATCAGGAAAACGGAATCCTTCGAAAAAACAGAAGAGTCCAGGCCGTCCATCATCACCGTCTTCACTTCGGTCTCGCCGTCGTCGAGCGCGAGCTCCATCTCCTGCGCGCAAAGCTGCGCCGTGCCGGTCATGGTGCCGACCAGGATGGTGACTTTCATTGACACACACTATATTGCACCAATAGAATGGCGGTCAAGCACTATACTGCATGACCGAAACCGCCTACCTTTCCCAGCTCGGCGACCGCGTGCGCGCCTGGCGCAGCGAGCACGGCACGACCCGCAAGGCGCTCGCCGCCGCGAGCGGCGTGTCCGAGCGCTACCTCGCCCAGCTCGAAGCCGGCGAAGGCAACATCACGGTGCTCTTGCTGCGCAAGGTGGCGCGCGCCATGGGCGTCTCGGTGGAGAGCCTGGTACGCGAAGGCGAGGCGCAGCAGAAAAGCATCGCCCTGCTCGGTCTGCGCGGCGCGGGCAAGTCGACGCTGGGCGAGAAGCTCGCGCAATCGCTCGGCATTCCGTTCGTCGAGCTCGACCGCGAAGTCGAGAAGGAAGCCGGCGCCGCGCTCGGCGAAGTGTTCGCCATGTACGGCCAGGACGCCTTTCGCCGCTTCGAGCGCCGCGCGCTCGAGCGCATCCTCGGGCAGCACGAGCGCGCGGTGATCGCGACGAGCGGCAGCCTGGTGACCGATCCCGGAACCTACAAGCTTCTCCTCGACCGCTGCGTCTGCGTCTGGCTCAAGGCGTCGCCCGAGGAGCACATGGCGCGCGTGATCGCACAAGGCGACATGCGGCCGTTCAAGGGCCGCTCGGCGGCGCTGGACGAAATCCGCAAGTTGCTCGAAGACCGCAACCGGCTTTATGCCCGCGCCAACGCGACCGTCGATACCTCCGGCAAGACGCTCAAGCAAAGCCTGAGCGAACTGAGACAAGCCCTCACATGACCTCCTTCGAAACCCAGCCCGACCGCTACCACCACTGGAGACTCGGCTTCGACGGCCCGGTTGCCACCCTCACGCTCGACGTGGCCGAGGACCAGCCGCTCACGCCCGGCTACAAGCTCAAGCTGAACAGCTATGACCTCGGCGTCGACATCGAGCTCGCCGACGCGCTGAACCGCATCCGCTTCGAGCATCCCGAAGTGAAGAGCGTCGTGATCACGAGCGGCAAGAGCCGCATGTTCTGCTCGGGCGCCAACATCTACATGCTCGGCCACTCGAGCCACGCGACCAAGGTGAACTTCTGCAAGTTCACCAACGAGACGCGCAACGGCATCGAAGACGCGAGCGAGCACTCCGGCCTCAAGTTCATCGCCGCGCTGAACGGCACCACCGCGGGCGGCGGCTACGAGCTCGCCCTCGCCTGCGACGAGATCGCGATGATCGACGACCGCTCGTCCACGGTCTCGCTGCCCGAGGTCCCCCTGCTCGGCGTGCTGCCCGGCACCGGCGGACTGACGCGCCTGGTCGACAAGCGCAAGGTGCGCCGCGACCTCGCCGACGTCTTCTGCACCACCGCCGAGGGCGTGCGCGCCGACCGCGCCAAGCAATGGAAGCTGGTCGACCACGCCGCGAAGCCGCAGCAGTTCGCCGAGATGGTGAAAGCCCGCGCGCTCGAGCTCGCAAGACAATCCAGCCGCCCCGGCGGCGCGGGCGTGAAGCTCACCCCGCTCGGCGACAACCGGATCCTCGAGGTCGAGATCGACAGCGCGACGCGCATCGCGACCCTGACGGTCAAGGGCCCGGACGCCGCAAAGCTCGAGAAGAGCGCCGACTGGTACCCGCTACGGCTCGCGCGCGAGCTCGACCGCGCGATCCTCGACCTGCGCCACAATCAGCTCGAGATCGGGCTCTGGATCCTGAAGACCAAGGGCGATCCAACGAAGGCGCTCGAGCTGGACGCGTTGCTCCACCAGAACCGCAACGACTGGCTGGTGCGCGAGACGCTCGGCTACCTGCGCCGCACCTTCTCGCGCCTCGACGTCGTGTCGCGCTCCATCTTCGCGGTGATCGAGCCTGGCTCGTGCTTCGCCGGCACGCTGATGGAGCTCGCGCTCGCGGCCGACCGCAGCTACATGCTCGATGCCGAAGGCGGGCCGCAGATCGCGCTCTCCGAGCTCAACTTCGGCGCTTACCCGATGAGCAACGGGCTCTCCCGCCTCGAGACGCACTATTGCGGCGAGCTCCCGGCGCTCGAAAAAGGGAAACTTCTTGCGGCCGAAGAGGCCAACCGGGTGGGGCTGGTGACCTCGACCCCCGACGACATCGACTGGGAGGATGAAGTGCGCATCGCGATCGAGGAGCGCGCGAGCCTCTCGCCCGACGCGCTCACCGGCATGGAGGCGAGCCTGCGCTTCGCCGGGCGCGAAACCATGCTGACGCGCGTCTTCGGGCGCCTGACCGCGTGGCAGAACTGGATCTTTATCCGGCCGAACGCGGTCGGGGAGCAAGGCGCGCTCAAGGTCTACGGCACCGGCGCCAAGGCGAAATTCAACTGGGAAAGAGTCTGATGAGCGTCATCAACTATTCGGAAAAGATTCCGAACAACGTCAACCTGGTCAACGACCGCACGCTGCAGCGTGCGCTCGAGCACTGGCAGCCGCAGTTCCTGCAATGGTGGCAGCAGATGGGGCCGAGCGACTTCCAGGCCGCAGACGTGTACCTGCGCACCGCGATCTCGGTCGACGCGCAGGGCTGGGCGCACTACGGCGTGACCCGGATGCCCGACTACCGCTGGGGGATTTTCCTCGCCGACCCGCAGGCCGAGCGCAAGATCGGCTTCGGCGACCAGATGGGGCAGCCGGTATGGCAGCAGGTGCCGGGCGAGTACCGCTCGACGCTGCGCCGCCTGATCGTGACCCAGGGCGACACCGAGCCCGCTTCGGTCGAGCAGCAGCGCCTGCTCGGGCACACCTGCCCTTCGCTCTACGATCTTCGCAACCTGTTCCAGATCAACGTCGAGGAAGGCCGCCATCTCTGGGCGATGGTGTACCTGCTGCACGCGTACTTCGGGCGCGATGGGCGCGAGGAGGCCGAGGAGCTGCTCGCGCGCCACTCGGGCGACGCCGACAAGCCGCGCATCCTCACCACCTTCAACGAGCCGATCTCGGACTGGCTGTCGCTCTACTGCTTCACTTACTTCACCGACCGCGACGGCAAGTACCAACTGAAGAGTCTCGCCGAAAGCGCGTTCGACCCGCTTTCGCGCACCTGCCGCTTCATGCTGACCGAGGAAGCGCACCACATGTTCGTGGGCGAGACTGGCCTCGGGCGCGTAGTGAGGCGCACGCTCGAAGTGATGAAGGAGATCGGATCCGAGGACCCGGCGAAGATCCGCGCCGCCGGCGCGATCGACCTGCCGACCTTGCAGAAATACCTCAACTTCTGGTGCTCGAGCTCGCTCGACCTCTTCGGCTCCGAGATCTCGTCCAACTCGGCGGCGAACTTCGCGAACGGCCTGAAGGGCCGCCCGGACGAGACGCAGTACGAGGACCATGTCCTCAGGGAGTCCACCTTTTCGCTGCAAACGCCCGAAGGACCGCAGACGGTCCCGATGCTCAATGCCTTGAACGAGGTGATGCGCGAGTCCTACCTCAAGGACTGCGAAATCGGCCTGAAGCGCTGGAACCGGCAGATCGAGCGCGCCGGCTTCGCTTTCCGCCTCACGCTGCCCTCGACGCGCTTTCGCCGCACCATCGGCGCCTGGGCGGGGCAGCCGGTCGATCCGCAGGGGAAAATGATTTCCAAGGAGGAATATGAGAAGCGGCTCGGAGAATGGATTCCGTCCGAAGCCGACCGGATGTTCGTGCACTCGCTGATGCAGAAAGTGGCCGAGCCGGGCAAGATGGCGGCCTGGATCGCGCCGCCGGACCGCGGCATCAACAACCTGCCGGTGGACTACGAGTACGTCAAGCTGCACTGATCCATGCTGGATTTTCTGAACGAAATGCTGGCGGCCGAGCGCGCGGGCGCGAAGGCGCTCGTCGTCTTCATGGACGACTGGCCGCGCAACGGTACGGAATGGAAGGTGCTGCGCCAGATCCAGGCCGACGAAGCGCACAACTGCGCCCTCATCGGCAAGCTGATCGAGAAAACCGGCGCACCCTACAGCCATGCCACCGGTAAGTTCTACCACAAGGCGGTGGCCGTGAAGGGCCCACGCGAGCGCATCGCGTTCCTGGTGAAGGGGCTCACCTGGGCGGTGAAGAAGTTCGAGGAAGCGCTCCCGAGCCTCGACGAGGAAGCCCGCAGCCTCTTCATCCGCATGCGCGACTCGCACCTGCGCAGCATCGCCGCGTGCGAGAAGCTGATTCGCTCCTAGGCCGCGTCGCGCCGTTCCGCGAGGTAGGCCGTGCTCGAGACCATGCGCACCTGGCGCTGCGGCACCGGAATCTCGATCTCCCGCGCGCGGAACGCATCGAGGATCTCGCGATGCAGCTCGCCGCCGGCCGAGCCGTAGTCGTGAACCGCGACCCAGGGCGTGGCGGCGATCAGCACCGCGGAGTCGGCGAGCTTGACTACCTTGGCCACCGGCGCGGGGTCCTTCAGCACGCGGCGGTTGGCGCGCAGGATCTCCTCGGTGAGCTGGAGCGCGGCGCCGACGTCGGTGTCGTACGAGACCCCGACCTCGATCGACAGCTGCCGGACCTTGCCGTAGTTGTGCAGGATCTCGCCCACGATCTTGCGGTTCGGGATCACGACGCGCGAGAGATCCGAATGCCCGAGCGTGGTGCTGAAGAGCTTGATCTCCAGCACCTCGCCCTCCTCCTTCACGATCGAGATGTAATCGCCGACTCGGAAGGGACGCGAGAAGATGATCGTCAAGCCGGCGACCACGTTGCCGAGCACGCCCTGCATCGCGAGCGCGACCCCGGCGCCGGCGATGCTCAGGCCGGCGATCAGCGGCAGCAGCTCGACGCCCAGATTCTGCAGCGCCATGATCACGAACAGGCCAAGCACGAGGACGTGCGCGACGCGCTCGATCAGCGCGCGCACCGGCGGCTCGAGATGGAATCTCGCGAGCGCGCGCCCGAGCGCGCGGCCGGCCCAGCGCCCGGCGAGGAAGCCCGCCGCCAGGATCAGCGCGGCGACGAAGAGCTTCGGCCCGAGCCGCATTCCCATCTCGACAGCGGCCGCCGCAACCTGATCCATCAGCTTGAGCTGGTCTCCCATCGGAACCTCCCCGAACACTTCTCTTAGAATCTCCATCTTGGCACGGAAACTCGTTCTCTACGCGCTCGCGCTCGCCTGCGCCCAGCTCGCCTGGGCACAGCCCTATCCGTCGAAACCGCTGCGCATGATGGTCGGATACAGCGCCGGCGGCGGTGCCGATGCGCTCGCGCGCCTGGTCGCCGGCAAGATGTCCGAAGGCCTCGGCCAGCAGGTACTGGTGGAGAACCGGCCGGGCGCCGGGGCCACGATCGCAGCGGCCACGGTAGCGACGTCCGCGCCCGACGGCTATACGCTGTTCTTCGCCGATACGGCGCTGCTCATCGCGCCGGGCATCTACCAGAAACTCAGCTTCGACCCGGTGAAGAGCTTCGCGCCGGTGTCGGGAGCCGTGACTACACCGCTGGTGGTCGTGGTGAACTCGGAGCTCAAGGCGCAGAGCATCGCCGAGCTGATCGCGCTCGCCAAGGCGAGCCCCGGACGGCTTTCCTATGGGTCGCCCGGAATCGGCACGGTGCACCACCTCGCGATGGAGACGTTCAAGCGCCAGGCCGCCGTCGAGATCGTGCACGTTCCTTATAAGGGAGCGGCGGCGATCGTGCCCGACGTCATCTCGGGCCAGCTTCAGGTCGGCATCATCAGCGCTCCGCCCGCACTCGCGCAGGCGAAGGCCGGGCGCCTGCGTCCACTCGCACTCACCAGCCCCGTGAAGGTCGCCGGCGCCGACTGGCCGGCGATGGCGGACACGCTGCCGGGCTTCGATGCCTCACCGCGCCTTTTCATTCTCGCGCCCGCGGGGACTCCCGAGGAGGTCATCGCGCGGCTGAACGGGCTGTTGAAATCGGCCCTCTCCTCGCCCGAGCTGCTCAGCTCCTTCGCTGCACAAGGTGCGTTCGCCGACTGGTCGACTCCGCAAGCGCTCGGCACGCGCATGGCCGAGGAAGCGCGCCGTTGGGCGCAGATCGCCAAGGACGCTGGAATCAGGGCCGAGTGAAGCTCGCCCCGGCGAAAGTCGAGCTGGAGAAGCGCGCCGACGGCAGCATGCTGCTGCGCTCGCCGCAGAAGCTCGGCGCGTACGCGCGCTGCGTAACCGAATGGCTCGTGCAGTGGTCGGACCGGGCTCCCGAGCGCGTTTTTCTGGCGGAACGCGGAAAAGGCGATTCCTGGCGCAAGCTCACCTACCGGGAAGCCTACGGCGCGGTGCGCAGGATCGCGCAGGCGTTACTCGACCGGAACCTGAACGCGGAACGGCCGGTGGCGATCCTGTCGGACAACAGTATCGACCACGCGCTGCTCACGCTCGGCGCGATGCACGTGGGCGTGCCGGTGGCGCCGGTGTCGCCCGCCTATTCGCTGATGTCCAAGGATTTCGGCAAGCTGAAGTCAATCTTCGAGCTGGTGAAGCCAGGCCTGGTGTTCGCGGCCGACCCGCAGAGGTTCGCGCCCGCGCTCGCGGCGGTGGGCGCCCAGTCGACCTCGGTCAGCGAGTTGCTGGAAGCGAATCCCGGCTCCACTCAGGAACGGGAGCACGCGAAGGTGCGTCCCGATTCGCTGGCGAAGATTCTCTTTACCTCGGGCTCGACCGGGATTCCCAAGGGCGTGATCAATACGCACCGCATGCTGTGCGCGAACCAGCAGATGCTCGCGCAGGCGTGGCCGCTGGTGGAGGAACGGCCGCCGGTGGTGGTCGACTGGCTGCCGTGGAACCACACCTTCGGCGCCAACCACAACTTCAACCTCGTGCTGCGCAACGGCGGCACGATGTACGTCGACGGCGGCAAGCCCGTGCCGGGACTGGTCGAGACCACGGTGCGCAACCTGAAGGAGGTGACGCCGACCATGTATTTCAACGTGCCGCGCGGCTATGACCTCCTGCTCCCCTTCCTCGAGAAGGACGCCGAGCTGCGCCGCAATTTCTTCCGCGACCTGGACGTGCTGTTCTATGCCGCGGCTGCGCTGCCGCAGAACCTCTGGGATCGGTTGAAAACCCTCGCCCGGTCCGAAGGCCGCTCCCCGGCAATGCTATCCGCCTGGGGTTCGACCGAGACCGCGCCGCTCGCCACCTCGGTGCATTTCCCCATGGAGCGCGCGGGCGTGATCGGCCTGCCGGTCGCTGGCTGCGAGCTCAAGCTCGTGCCGGCCGCCGGCAAGCTCGAAGTGCGCGTGCGCGGCGAGAACGTGACGCCGGGCTACTACAAGCGCACCGACCTGACGGAGGCGGCGTTCGACGAGGAAGGCTTCTACTGCATCGGCGACGCGGTGCGCTTCGCCGACCCCGCCGATCCGGCGAAGGGCATCGCGTTCGACGGGCGCGTGGCCGAGGATTTCAAGCTGTCGACCGGCACCTGGGTGCACGTCGGCGCGCTGCGCATCGCGCTGATCGCGGCCGGCGATCCGCTGATCCAGGACGCGGTGATCACCGGGCACGACCGCAGCGAAGTCGGCGCGCTGGTGTTCCTGAGCCCAGCGGCGAAGGATCTCCCGCCGCAGGAGATCCGCGCGCGGCTCTCGAGCGCGCTGAAGAAAATGCAGGGCACGAGCTCGACGCGTCCCGCGCGGCTGCTCGTGATGACCGAGCCGCCGTCGATCGACGCGAACGAGATCACCGACAAGGGCTACATGAACCAGCGCGCGGTGCTCGAGCGGCGCGCGGCGCTGGTCGACAGGTTGTACCGGGATGACCCGGAAGTCATCCGCTAGGTCATTTCTTTGAAACCCCCAGCCAGGCGATCGCGCCGACGGTGATGAAGGCGCCCGCGAGCTGGATGACGCTCACCGTGTGGTCGAGGAACAGCCAGGTCAGGACGATGAGCGCGATCGGCTCGAAGTTCAGCGCGCCCGTGCTGGTCGACGGCACGCGCGGCAGCACGTAGAAGAGCGACATCATCGCAATGCAGTAGAACACCGCGAGCAGCAACAGCCCGGCCCAGCCGGCCCCGTCGCGCGGCACGGCCTGAGCGCCCGCGGCGCTCGCGAGGATGATGACGAGGACGGCGGTCACCGCCGTCATGGCGAATGTCCGCAGGCGCCCGTCGAGCGCCTTGAGCGCGTTGACGTTGAGGTAGTAGACGATCGTCATGCTCGCGCCGCTCGCGAATGCCCAGGCGATGCCCTCGGCCATGTTGTCGGCGGTGCGGACGTTCAAGGCGAGTGCAAGGCCGACCAGCGCCATGACCATCGGCGCGATCGCGCTCCAGCGCGGCGCCTCCTTGCCGAGCGCCCAGGTGAGCAGCACGTAGAGCATGGGCGAGGTCTGGAACACGAGCAACGCGAGCGCGGGCGGGATGATCGCGACCGCCGAATAGAGCGCATAGCTCTGCGTTGCGATCAGGATGCCGGCGAGCAGCGCAGTGCCGCGTAGGCCGCCCGGGATGGCGATCGCCACGCCTTGCATCCGCATCACGCAGAAGAGAAGGAGCGCGGTAAAGGTCGCGCGTACGCTGACCGCGGTCGCCACGCTCGCGCCGTGGTCGAACGCGATGCGCGCGCACAGGTGGTTGGCCGCGAACGCGCTCGCCACGCCGAGCAGGATGACGACGCCGGTGCCAGGTGATAGTTTCGCGTCCATGCGGCTCGCGATTATCGTTTGCCTGGCAGGGTCGGCGCTCGCCGGTTTCGCGAGCGACGCATTTCCCTGTGACTATCCCGACCAGGGCAACCTGCCGCTGCGCCGCGCCGTGACCCGCATCGAGATGCTGCCGGAGGTCCACGAATGGCACCGCTCGATGGTGGAGCAAGGCTCCAAGCCGCAATACGCGGTCAGGCTCGACCAGCCGGTGCGCGCAGCCGGCCAGTGCTACTGGCCGGTCGAGGTGCGTGCCGACGGCAAGCTCTGGCGGCGCTACCTCGTCTCGCCCGACGGCAAGAGCATCCGCCTCAAGGAATGAATTGCCGGTCGACCGGCACGCGCAGGCCGTTGGCGAGGCGATTGGTCTCGTTGGCGAGGCCGACCACCGCCATCAGCTCCATGAGCATGGCATCCGACATGCCTTTCTTGCGCGCCGCCGCGGTGTGCGAGTAAGTGCAATACTCGCAGCCATTGGTGGCGCTCACCGCGACGTACACCATCTCCTTCACCAGCGGATCGAGCGCGCCGGGCGCCATCACCTGCTTCACGTTGCGCCACACGCGCGCGAGCTCGGCGGGATCGTTCGCCAGCGCCTTCCAGAAGTTGTTGATCCAATCGACCCCGCGCGTCTTCATGATGTCGTCGTAGACAACTTTTACCTCGGGGCTTGCTTCCGCGTACTCGATAATCCGGACCAGTGCCACGATGCTTCCTCCTTTGATCCTATATTAGCGGCATGATCGACGCGCTCGCCGCCCTCGACCCGCGCGTCCTGATGCTCTGCATCGGGCTGGTGGGCCTGCTGCTCGCCGTGCCGCTGGAGATCGCCGCCTTCCGGCGCCTGCGCCGCGTGCAGCTCGCCCGCGGCACGCTGTTTTTCCTCACGGGGGGAATCGTGCTCCTGGTGGCGGCGGGCGCAGCGCTCGTGGCGATGAATCTGTATACCTACGCGCGCCTGACGCACGAGCAGGAAGCCGCGCGCGTGTCGATGCGGCAGCTCGGCGAGCGCCAGTTTGTCGTCGATCTGATGCCAACGAATGGCAAGTCGCGTGCATACGAGGTGCGCGGCGACGAATGGCAGATCGACGCGCGCGTGCTCAAGTGGCGCGCCACCGGCAACCTGCTCGGCTTCGACACCATCTACCGGCTCGAGCGCCTGTCGGGCCGCTACGGCGACATCACGCAGGAGCGCGGCGCGCCGCGCACCGTCCATGCGCTGGCGGAGGACCCGGGCCTCGACTTCTGGTCCCTGCTGCGCAAGCACCACCAGTACGTGCCGCTCGCCGACGCGCTCTACGGCTCGGCTGCCTACGTGCCGATGGCCGAGGGCGCGGAATACGCGGTGACGGTGTCGTCCAGCGGGCTCGTGGTGCGGCCGCGCAACGAGGCGGCGCGCAAGGCGCTGGGCGGCTGGAAGTAGCGGTAACGCTGGTAAACTCGGCTCGGTAATGAAGTTCCTGTTCGATTTCTTCCCGGTCATCCTTTTTTTCATCGCCTTCAAGGTCGCGGACATCTATGTCGCGACCGGGGTGGCGATCGCCGCGACCTTCGTCCAGGTCGGCTGGCTCAAGCTGCGCCGGCGGCGCGTCGAGCCGATGCTGTGGGCGAGCCTCGCGATCATCGCGCTCTTCGGCGGCGCGACCCTGGTGCTGCAGGACGAGACCTTCATCAAGTGGAAGCCGACCGTGCTCTACTGGCTGTTCGGCGTGGTGCTGGCCGGGGCGCTCGCCTTTCGCCGGAACCTGATCCGGGTAATGCTGTCCGAGCAGGTTCAGCTGCCCGACACGATCTGGGCGCGGCTCAACTGGAGCTGGATCGCGTTCTTCGCCTTCATGGGCGCGCTCAACCTCTACGTGGCCTACAACTACTCCACCGACCACTGGGTCAACTTCAAGCTGTTCGGCGGCATGGGGCTGATGCTGCTGTTCGTGCTCGCGCAGGCGCTGGTTCTCAGCCGATTCATCGACGAGAAGAATGAGCGTCGCGGCGAGAATCCGTGAGCGCCTGGCGGCGCTCGAGCCGCTCGAGCTCGAGCTCGCCGACGAGAGCGCCCAGCACGCCGGGCACGCGGGCGCGCGCCCGGGCGGCAACACGCACTGGCGCCTGCGCATCGTGTCGCGGCGCTTCGCCGGTCAGCCCACCGTCGCGCGCCACCGCATGGTGTACCAGGCGCTCGGCGAGCTGATGCAGAATCCCATCCACGCGCTCGCGATCACGGCGCGCGCTCCCGAAGAAACGAAAGGAAGCCAGTGAATTTCCGCCTTCTCGCCGTAGCCGTGCTCGCAAGCCCCCTCCTCGCCTCCGCCCAGGCGCCGCTTCCGGGAAAGGAAAACGCCGCGGACAAGCCCGCAGCCAAGGCGGACAAGCCCGCCGCCAAGGCGGCAAAGCCGGCGGCCAAGCCCGGCACGGTCGCCACCGTGAACGGCGTGGCGGTGCCGCAGTCGCGCGCCGACATGCTGATGCAGCAGCAGCTCCAGCGCGGCGCCCAGGACACCGAGCAGCTGCGCAGCATGGTGCGCGACGAGCTCGTCAACCGCGAGGTGCTGATGCAGGAGGCGCAGAAGGCCGGCATTGCCAAGCAGCCCGACGTCCAGACCCAGCTCGACATGGCACGCCAGGAAATCATGGTCAGCGCGTATCTGCGCGAGTACGTCCGCAAGCACCCCGTCACCGACGCCGAGGTGCAGAAGGAATACGACCGCGCCAAATCGCAGCACGGCGACAAGGAGTACAAGGCGCGCCATATCCTGGTCGAGACCGAGGACCAGGCGAAAACGCTGATCGCCGAGCTGAAGAAGGGCGGCAAGTTCGACGACCTCGCGGCGAAGAACTCGAAGGACACCGGCAGCGCGCAGCGCGGCGGCGACCTCGACTGGAACGTGCCGGCGACCTACGACAAGCAGTTTTCCGACGCGATGGTCAAGCTGGAGAAGGGCAAGTTCACCGACACGCCGGTGCGCACGCGCTTCGGTTTCCACATCATCCAGCTCGACGACGTGCGTCCCGCGCGCTTCGCTGCGCTCGCGGAGGTCAAGCCGCGCATCCAGCAGATGCTGGCGCAGAGCAAAATCGAAGGCCTCATCAAGGAGCTCAAAGCCAAGGCGAAAATCGAGTAGGAGGTTTCATGGCACGCAAATACGGCAAGAAGGCCTCGCGCAAGGTGCGCCAGGCGATGCGCGAGCGCAAACGCGGCACGCTGCGCAGCGGAAGGTCCGGCAGGAAAGTCACCAGCCGCAAGCAGGCCATCGCGATCGGCCTGTCCCAGGCGCGCCGCGCAGGCGCGAAGGTGCCGCGCAAACGCCGCAAGAAGTCCTAGCGCAAGAAGGGTCCTTCCAGGTGGTTCGCGGGAACCTCCTGGAGGAGCCGGTGGACGCGATCGTCAACGCGGCCAACGGCCACCTCGCGCACGGCGGCGGGGTCGCGGCCATCATCGCGCGCGCCGCCGGCCCGGAGCTGCAAAAGGAATCGGACCTCCTGGTCCAGAACCATGGCGGCGCGTTTGCCACCGGCTCGGCAGTCGTGACCACCGCCGGCAACCTCCCCTTCAAGGGCGTGATCCACGCGGTCGGCCCCCGCCAGGGCGAGGGCGACGAGGAGAACAAGCTGGTTCAGGCCCTCGCCGCGGCATTCGCCCGGGCAAAGGAGAAGGGGTGGGCTTCGGTTTCCTTCCCCGCGGTGTCGAGCGGCATTTTCGCGGTACCGCTCGACGTCTGCGCCCGCGCCTATCTCAAGGCCGCGCGCGCCTCGTCTTTGCGTAATGTCCGGCTATGCTTGCGCGACCAACCGGTCATCGACGCAGTCCTAAAGGAGCTTTCGAGGTGAGAACAATACTGTTGGTCGTCATGCTGGCCATCGCTGGTCCCGCGCTTGCCCAGCAAAAGCTCGAAAAGGCTGCGTTCGCCGGCGGGTGCTTCTGGTGCACCGAGGAAGCCTTCGAGAAGGTGCCGGGCGTGATCTCCGCGGTCTCGGGCTACATGGGCGGCAAAGTGAAGAATCCGAGCTACGAGCAGGTATCGACCGGGCGCACCGGCCACACCGAGGTGGTCGAGGTGACCTACGACCCGGCGAAGGTGAGCTACGAGAAGCTGCTCGACACCTTCTGGCTGAACCACGATCCGACGGTGAAGGACCGGCAGTTCTGCGATTCAGGCTCGCAATACCGCCCCGAGATCTTCTGGTACACCGAAGAGCAGAAGCGCCTCGCCGAGGCCTCGAAGACCAAATGGGACAAGCAGAAGCCCTTCCGCCAGCCGATCGTCACGCCGATCACGAAGGCGAGCGAATTCTACCCGGCGGAGGACTACCACCAGGACTATTACAAGAAGAACGCCCTGCAGTACCGGTTCTACGTCACCGGCTGCGGCCGCTACACGCGGCTCGACCAGCTCTGGGGCAACCTGAGGAAGTAGCCTCCTACTTCTTGCGCAGGGCGGGGTCCTCGCCCTTCGCGCGCTGCTTGCCCATGCGCTCGGCCTTCTGCATGGCGTGCTTTTCTTCCTCGGACTTCGGCTCAGCGTCGCGCGCCGCCTGGTCCACCTTGCCAGCGTCGATGAATTTCTTGGTGCGCTGGTTGTAGTCCTTGCTGCCGGTGTAGCTGCCTTCGCCTTCCACCTGGGAATCTTTATTGCGCTCGTCCTGCTTGCGTTCCTTCTCGTCCACGTGCGACCTCCTTTGGGGTGGACAACTCCCGAGCAAGCGACGTGCCGAGGGGGCCGTGCGATCCATTACATGCAAAGCCGATGTCCGTTGACTTGCACGACGGTCGATTGCGGCTAGCCTTTCACAAGTTTCCCGTGCGAGGAGGGACGAAGCAGTGACCGAGGACAGCGCGGATTTCGTTGCCAAGCTCCGGCAGATCGAGGAGCTCGCGAACGCGATCAACGGCGAGGCGCCGCAGAGCCCGATGCACGCGCGCCTGCAGCACATGGCGATCCTCGCCAAGGCCTTGCGCGGCAGGCTCGAGCTGGGCGTGGTCGCGATCGTGCGCGAGCGCGGCGCGCCGCCTGCGGGCCAGCTCGACAAGCCCAGCGCCTAAAACTTGCGGACGCGCTCGATGCCGCGGATGCGGCCGGCGCCGATGACTACCGTGGTCGTGAAAGGATCGCTGAGGGTCGGCAGATAGATGTAGCTGCGGCCGCCGTGAACGCCCTCGTGGGTCAGCAAGTCGGGCGCGCCGGCGATGGTGATGAACTCGCCCTCGCTCATGCCGCGCTGGAGCGAGATGTATTTGCGGAACTCCAGGCCTCTCGCGCGCGGCGGCGCGGCGGCGGCGCGCTCGTTTGCGTCGCGCAGCTCGAGCTCCTCGCGCCGCGCGAGCCGCTGCTCGAGGCGCTCGCCCTGACAGCGCAGCGTGTAGCAGTCCGCACTTTCCGGCGACGGCGGCCCGGCCTTCGCGCCCGGATCGACCACTTTCGCTTTTACGCCGTTCGGCGGCGCCGAGTTCGAGTAGTGCACGGTGCCCTTCTCGTCCACCCAGCGATAGATCTGCGCCGAGGCCGTGGTCGCGGCCGCTAGCAGGCTGATCAACAGCAAGGCTCTCAGATTCACGCCGCTACTCTGAACGATTTTCCGCAGAAAGGGAGTAACCGTTTGTTTCAGTCGTAACGCCCCAGCCGCACCATCGTATTCCCCGGCTTCACGTGCGCGGTGGAAGGCATCACGAGGACGCAATCGTCATAGGGCGTGCGCCAGACCCGGTCGCCGTCGGTCGCGACCACGGTGCCCGCCTTTTCAATGACTTCGAGGCCTTTCCAGGGGCGCGCGAAACGGAAACCGGCGCTTTTCGCCGTGACCGGCTCGGTGACGCGGACCACGCGCTGCGGGCCGGAGGGCTTGAGCCGCAGGCGCTTCTCCGCCCACGCCGGCTCCACGGCCCCGGTGACCTTCAGGAACCTGAGCGTGGTGTCGATCGCCACGTCGACCGAGCTTTTTTCCCAGTGCTGACCCGCCTCGATGAGGAGCGCGTTCTTCGGACTTTCCGGGTCGCCGAAGCCGCCGCGGTCGCGCATGCGCAGCCCCGCCGGATGCCCGGTGTCGATCAGCAGGTCTTGCGGGACGCCGACGCGGCGCGCGAACTCCGCGCCCTTGTCGAGCATGCCGCACACCATGATCGGCCGGCAGGCCTCGGTCATCGTGTGCAGGTCGAGCAGATAGTCGGCGGCGTCGACGAACGGCCGCAGGTCGCGCGCGCGCCTGAGCTCGGCCGAATCGCGCGGCCCGGCGAGCACCGCGTCGGCCCACACGCGGTTGTAGTCCTCGTCGATGTAGCGCGAGCGGTCGGGGTCGTCGAAATCGAAGCGCGCGAAGGCGGCGACATTCGCGAACGCGAGGACCAGGCTTCCTTTCAGGGGCCGTACGTGTTCTCTAAAAAGAAAATCCAGGGCGATCGCACCGGAAAACTCGTTGCCGTGCGTGAGCGCCTGGACCATTACGCTCGGTCCAGGCTTGCCCGAGTCGAGCCGGTGCACGTACTCGACTCCCGTATTGCTTTCGCGATAGGCCGAGATGTCGGGCGGCGAGATTTCGATCTGGTACTTCATAGCGATTTCCGCAGCACTTTGAGGAGCTCTCCCAGGTTCTTCTGCAGCTGCGCGAAACCGGCGGCTTTCGCCAGCGTGGTTTCGTCCATGTACAAGCGCTTGTTGATCTCGATCTGCAGGCTGTGGCGACCCGCCTTCGGGTCGGAGTACGCGCGGATCAGCTCGACGCCCTTGTAGGGATCGTTGACGGTCACACGGTACCCCATGCCGGCAAGCGTGCCGCGCACCAGCTCGGTGAAGCGCGGCTCGCACGTCGTGCCGTCCCGGTCGCCGATCACGAAGTCGGGGCGCACGCTGCCCGGGCCGTCCTCGCTCTGCTTGCCCGCCACGCAGCGCATGGAGTGGCAGTTGATGTGATACACGCGGCCGGCGGTCTTGGCTGCCGTTTCAAGCAATTCCTGGAGCGAACGATGGTACGGCGCGTGGCAGCGCTCGATGCGCCGGCGCACGGCTTCGGGCTTGAGCCTGCGCGCGTAGATCGGGCGGCCGTCTTCCAGCGTGCGCCAAATGAGCGACTTGCCGATGCGCGCCTTGCCGCTCGGCCGGTACTCCCACGGCCAGGGACCGTCGATCAGCTCCAGGTCGACGTCGCCGGCGTTGCGGTTGGGGTCCAGGTAGGTGCGCGGGAAGGCCGCGGCGAGGAGCGGCACGCCGAGCTCGCGGGCCGCGGCGTAGAGCTCGTCGACGTAGCAGTCCTCGGATTCGCGCAGCTCGGCCTCGCTCACGATGGCGCCGAAGTCCGAAGGAAAGTCGTGGCCGGAATGCGGGGAGTCGAGGACGAGCGCTGCCATGAGAGTTAGGATACTCGAATGGAAACCCTCGAAGCCTATTACGCCAAGCGCGCGGCGGAATACGAAACCATCTATCACAAGCCCGAGCGTCAGGCCGATCTCGCGCGCATGCGCAAGGACATCCCGGCGCTTTTCAGCGGCGCGCGCGTGCTCGAGATTGCGTGCGGCACGGGCTACTGGACGCCGCTCATCGCCGAGCAGGCGGAATCGGTCCTCGCGCTGGACTACAACGAGGAAACGCTGGCGATCGCCCGCACCAAGAGGTATCCGAAGAAGAACGTCCAGTTCCAGCAAGGCGACGCGTATGCCCTGCCGGCGTGGCCGCAGAAGTTCTCAGCGTGCTACGCCGGGTTCTGGTGGTCGCACGTTCCGCTCGCCAGGCTCGACGGGTTCCTGAAGGGCGTGCAAGGCCGCCTCGAGCCGGGCGCCACCATCGCCTTCATGGACAACACGTATAGCGAGGGCTCCAGCACCCCGGTATCCCGGCGCGACACCGACGGCAACACGTACCAGAGCCGGCGCCTCGCGGACGGCTCGACCCACGAGGTACTGAAGAACTTCCCCACTGTCCGGGAGCTGGGGGCGCGTCTCGGCCGCATCGGGACCGACTTCCACTGCACCGAGTACGAGTACTACTGGGTCGCGACCTGTCGGATAATGGCCGCGACCATTTCGGGAGGAGTCAAATGAATCTGCTTTGGCGAGTTGGACTGGCTTTCGCCCTTCTGCTGGGCGCCGCGCACGCCCAGGACTTGCGCATCGGCCTCGCCTCCGAGCCGACGGCGATGGATCCGCACTACCACAACCTGTCGCCGAACAACTCGCTGCTCTCGCACATCTTCGACAGCCTGGTCGGCCAGGACGAGCGCCAGCGCCTGACGCCGGACCTCGCCGAG